>JANOQP010000058.1:0-6188 GCA_031414895.1 Saprospirales bacterium | reverse complement strand
TGGGGCTAATAAAACAAATGATTCAAGCCCTCCCTACCAACATTTCGCCCCGCTGGGGCTTGCGGTCAATTTGTACCTTTATTTTAAAACCGTTCCTAATATGGGAATGGGATAAAGGGAATATGGAAAATTGGACGGGATATCGCTGATTATCTCATTTACCCATTCCCTCTTTATCTTATTTACAAATTGGCTACCAATTATTGAAAGCCGCGTTGAAAATATCCTCCACCAACTGCTTGTTGATCTGCAAAATCAATCCGTCCTGCACCGAAAGGAGGTCGGACGTGGTCGGGAATTCGAGGAAAAAGGATTTGTCCTGGTTGAAATTTTTGGTCTCGTCCTGCGAATTGACAAAATCAACGTGAACGGTGATGACCAACTGGTTTTGTGCGACCGTTTCGTCCTGTTTCGGCGCGACCGCCCGCACCTGGTACGCGCTGATATATCCCGAAAACTCAACGTCCGGCTTCTCTTCGTTGGGCCGGAGCCGGCTTTCCGAACGGATCTTGTCCTTCAACGCCTCGGTGAACTGGATGGGCAAATTGGCGGGCGCATTCGCCGCACGGCTTTCAAAGTTTTTGACAAAAAAAGTGTTCACCTCCGGGGAAATCGTCGCGCCCTTAAAGGAATAACAGCCGCTAACCGTCCCAAAAAAAAGCACCAAACCCAAGCCCAACGGACTTGTCACCCTGTAAGGGTCTGACCGGGTTTTGGCAGTATTTTGGGGAAAACTTGACATTTTTGGGTACTTTTCTTGAAAATTCAGGTTGAAATCCGTGCAGGTTCCTACGGAATGACATCCAGCATGCGCTTTCGGGACAAGTGAGGGGGTGACTTTAAGTCACCCCCTCACTCAAACTGGCCGCAAATATCAATTTCCTCCCGAACTTTTTTTCTTCGCATTTTCCGCTTCGAGCGATTTCAGCTTCTCCTCGGCTGCTTTTATTTTAGCCTCGATCTCGTTCAAACGGCTTTGTTCGGTGGCGATTTTCTGTGTCGTTTCTGATTTTATTTTGGCAATCTCGGTCTCGCCCTCCGCCCGCATCCGCGAAATTGACTGCGAATTTTCCGTTTTTGCCTTCGCGGTTTCGGCCTCGGCCAAGGTTTTTGATTCTGCAATTTTTTGCGCGGCCTCGGCCTTCGCCTGATTGGCCTGTTCGGCGGCCTGCTGTTTGGTCGCGGCAACTTCTTTGGTTGCCTCCTCTTTTGACCGCGCGATATCAGCCGCCGCATCTTGCCGTGTTTTATAGATCAAATCGGTCGATTCTTTTTGCGCTGCCGCAATTTCAAAGGCCGATTTTTTGCGGGAGTCCTCGGTGTCCTTCGCATAGTTTGCCTTTTTTGCGTCGCCGTCCTTGCGCGAGGTTTCGACCTCGGAGGCTGTCCGTTGGCGGGTCTCTGCAATTTCTTGGCGGCTTTTTGCCTCGTTGTCGGCCACTTCTTTGGCAAATTGGGACTTTTTGCTGTCGCTCTCTTTTTTCGCGGCAGCAATCTCGTCGATGGATTTTTGCTTGGCCGTCCCGATCTCGCGGGCCGCATTTTCACGGGCGGTCGCGATGACATTGGCCGACTCCTCGCGGGCCTTCGCGGCAGCAAGCGCGGATTCCTCTTTAATTTTCGAGGCTGTTTCTTTCGCTTTTTGAATTTCAGCGGCGGCATTTTGGTTGGTCAAACCAACCTCGGCAGCCGATTTTTCGCGTGCGGCGGCGACCTCTTTTGCCGCTTTTTCCTTCTCGGCGGCGGCAGATTCTTTCGACAGGCGGACGATTTCGGAGGCCTCGTTTTGCGCTTTTTGCACGGCCTCGGCACTCGATTTTTTCGCCTCGGAGACTTTATTGGCCGATTCCTGCTGGGCCTTTACGGCATTTTCGCGGGCCGCCAAAACCTCTTCGGCAGCCCTTTTTTGCGCAGCGGCAATCTCGGCAGCGGCCTTTTCTTTCGATGCGACGACATCTTGGGCGGTCGCGGTTTGGGACTCGCGCTTCTTTTTTTCGGCCTCGGCAATAACAGCAACGGCCTCCGATTGGATCTGTTTGAGTTTTTCCTCCGCCGTTTTTTGGCTTGTCGAAACTTCGGTCGCGTACTGTTTTTGCGCGTCGTCGGCTTTCACGTTCGCTTCTTTTATTTTCGTAACGGCCTCATTTTGAGCCTTTTGCGCTTCGTCGGCGGCGCGTTGGCGGGCATCGACAACGGCTTGGGCGGCCTCCGCTTTTGCTTTTGCCTCGGCCTCTTTTGCGGCTTGGATGGACTTGTTGACCTCCTCTTTTATTTTTGAAATCTCATCGACCGCCCTTTTTTGCGCGACCTGAACTTCTTGCGCGATGCTGTCGCGCTGCCCTTTCGAGCGGTTTTGCGATTCCGCGATGGCTTTCCCCATTTCCTCATTAACTTGCTGGACGGTCTGCGCGGCCTTTTGTTTGCTGTCGATTACGCCCTGCGCGATGTTCTGTTTTTCGGCCTCGGCCTTTTTGGTGGCCTCGGCAACGGCACTTTGGCTGGCAGAAACGGTCTCCGCCGCTTTTTTCTTGGCCTCGTTGGCCTCGACCGCGGACAGCTCTTTTTGCTTCGCCACCTTTTCCTTGATCTCGGCCATTTCGTTGGCGTTTGATTGGAGGATCAGTGCTTTTTCCTCGGCCGCTTTCCTGCGCGTTTCGGCGAGGTCGAGGGCAATTTTTTGTTTTTCCAAAACGGCATTTTCACGCGACTGCGCAACCTCTTCTGCCGATTTTGTCCGCACGGTCAAGATCTGCTCGGAGGCTGTTTTTTTCGCCTCGGCGACATCCTCCATCGTTTTGTTCTGCTCGGTCTTGGCCCTTTCGCGCGCGTCGGTGACTGATTTGGCCGATTCCTCGCGGATTTTTTTCAGCTCATCGTCCGCATTTGTCCTCGCCGAGGCGACCTCGTCGGTGTATTGAAGCCGCGCCTGATCGAGCTTTTCTTTGATGGAAACGATTTCTTTCGCCGCATTTTCGCGGGCTTTCGACACTTCGTCCGCGCTGGCGAGGCGGGCTTTTTGGATTTCTTCGCCCGCATTTCGGCGCGCCTCTTCCACCGAAAGGTTGATTTTTTCGAACTCGCCGCCCGCTTTTTGTTTGCTTTCAGCCAAAAACTTGCCCGTTTCCTCTTTGTTCTTGTCTATCTCGGCTTGCGACTGCTTCCGCGCTTCGAGGACCTCGTTGGCAAATTGCAGCTTTTTTTGGCTGGCCGCCTCGCTCGCCGCGACCACATCGGCCTGCAATTGCTGCTTGATGGCCACCGCTTTGTCCTTCTCGGCCTGGATTTCTGCACGGAGCGAAGCCTTCACGTTTTCGAGCTCGTTGCGGAGGTTGGTCACCTCGTTGTCGGTGTTCTCGTCGCGTTTTTGGCCGCCGCCCGTGTTCCCGGTCGTGCTGGTGGAGGCCGCCCCGCCCGTTTTTGGGCCACCGTGGCCGGGCTTTTCAACGGAGGATGCCGCCGTTTTGACGACCGCATTTTTGTCCACGGCGTTCAAAAAGCAGCCCGCAAGTTGCCGGAACTCGACCTGTCGGTTTGGGTTCACCTGAAATTTATACTTCTGCCGATCGACAAAATTGATGATCGTTACGTTCGTGACCGTGTTGTTGGCCAGCCATTCGAGGGCAGTTAGGTCGAGCCGGAGCGTGTTGCGGTGCGTGGGTGTGGAGCCGGGGATCTGTTCGGAAAGGGTGATGAACTTGTAAGCCTTCTCCGTGCCGCTGTTGTCGATGAAAACAAACTGGTCGTCCTGATTGAAATCGACGCCACCGACGCTGGTGACGCGGGCGAAAACGCCTTTTTCATCCGTAAAAAATTCGACCGTGTAGGAATAACTGCCCCGGACGATGAACGTGGCGGCGACGGACTTGGTGAGCTGGACACCGTTCAGCTTTTTGCTTTCCGGCACGAGCGTGTTGCAATCCTGCGAAAAGGCGGGTTGCATGGCCAAAAAAAGCAAGATTATCTGGGCAAAAGGTTTGAGTGCGGACATGGAAAATCACTTTTCTGGTGGACAAAAATTTCGTCAGCAAAGTAATGCTGATTTTTTATCCGAGGAACGTTTGCCCGAATTTCTGCGCGGCCACCGAATTTGTTTTTAACTTTTTAAGGAAAAAACAATTTTTGGGCGGTTTCTGGAATTTGGGGAAAACTCAAACCGAAATAGCCGACCCTCCGATGGGCAGGCCGGGCTGTTCCAAAAACCGGAGTACGGACGGCGCGAAAAGCCTGATTGTCGGGTGCGTGTTGTCCGCTGCCATCAAAACGAGGACGGGGATTGGGTACAGCTTGAAATTTTGTTGAAATTGGAGGTTTTTGTCGATTGTGATAAGTGCATCGAACCCTTCATCCAACAGCAGTTTCATAAAATTGGTGCATATCGTTCTGGGAAAAGGCACGGCCGGCCAATTGGAGCAATGCCCGGATCTGTTCCAACCTAACAGAAGGAAAATCCTCCATAAAATCTTCGATGGAAATGCCTTTTTCGAGGTGCCAAAAAAGGCTTTGGATCGGGACCCGTGTGTCCGTGAAGACGGGCGCACCGCTCATGATTTCGGGGTTGATGGTGATGAATTCTCGAAGTTGCATGGCTTTTATTTAATAAATCCTGATGCAAAAATAGTCCAAAGGTTTAAAAAAGCTCAAAATTGAAAAAGTGGCCGTCAGTCGCTCAATTTCGCGCCGCCAACAAATAAAGCACTGCCATGCGCACGGCCACCCCGTTTTCGACCTGCTGCAAAATGATGGAATGTTCCGAATCGGCCACGTCGGAAGTGAGCTCAACGCCCCGGTTTATGGGCCCCGGGTGCATGATGACGATGGGCTTGTCGAGGCGGTCGAGCATGGATTTGGTCACGCCAAAATAAGTGTGGTATTCCCTCAAACTGGGGAAAAACTTGATGTCCTGCCGTTCCAACTGGATCCGTAGGATGTTCGCCACGTCGCACCAACGGAGCGTTTCTTCGATGTTGTGGCTGATTTCCACGCCCAATTCCGCATAAAACTTGGGGATCAGCGTCGGCGGGCCGCAAACGCGGACTTTCGCGCCCAGTTTTTTCAAGCAAAAAACATTCGACAGCGCGACCCGGCTGTGCAAAATATCGCCGATGATCGCGATGTTTTTCCCGGCCACGTCGCCGAGTTTTTCTCGGATCGAAAATGCGTCGAGGAGGGCCTGGGTCGGGTGTTCGTGCGTCCCGTCGCCCGCGTTGATGATGTTCGCCGGGATGCGGTTTTGCAAAAAAACGCAGGCCCCGGGCGCGGGATGGCGCATGACCACCATGTCCACCTTCATTGAGAGGATATTATTGACGGTGTCGAGGAGCGTTTCGCCCTTCGTGACGGAACTGGCGGAGGCCGAAAAATTGACCGTATCTGCCGAGAGCCGTTTTTCGGCCAGCTCAAAACTGATGCGGGTGCGGGTCGAATTTTCAAAAAAAAGGTTGGCCACCGTGATGTCCCGGAGCGACGGCACCTTTTTTATCGGCTGGTTGATGAGCTGTTTGAAATTGTCCGCCGCCTCAAAAATCAATTGAATATCACGCGCCGTGATGTCTTTTATCCCAATAAGATGCCGCGTCGAAAGTTGCATTTTTTTACGGTTGACGGCGGACGTCGGACGGCGGACGGCAGCACGGCCCGTTCGCCGTCCGCCGTCCGCCGTTCGCCGTTCACCGTTTTTCAAACAATAAGATCTCGTCCTTTCCATGGATTTCCGCCCAATGGACTTTCACATAAGCCTCGTCGAGCGCATCGACCGAGATGCCGACATAATCGGCGGCGATTGGCAGGTCGCGGTTGAAACGGCGGTCGACGAGGGCCAAAAGCTCGACCCGCGCCGGGCGGCCATAATGTTGCAGGGCCATCAGTGCAGCCTGGATCGTGCGGCCCGTGAACAGCACGTCGTCAAAAAGGACGACCTTTTTTTCGGCGACAAAAAACGGCATTTTGTTCTCGTGGGGGAAAAGCTGTTTGTCGGCAAGCCGGAAATCGTCGCGATAAAAAGTAATGTCGAGGCGGCCGATCTCGAGTTTTTTGCCCAAGATTTCCTCCAAACGCCTCGCGACGCGCTCCGCCAAAACGGGGCCGCGTGGCTGGATGCCGACCAAAACGGTCTGCTCAAAATCGTCGCAATCCTCCAACAATTGCTGGCAGAGCCGCTCAATGGTGAGCGCGAAACGGGCCGAATCGAG
>JANOQP010000057.1:0-6323 GCA_031414895.1 Saprospirales bacterium | reverse complement strand
TTCGCGGGGTTCGCGGGGTTATAGCCTGAAACATAAGCCTGGTTGCCGGCAAAGGTGGAGTCCAGCCCGGCCAGCATCGTGACAAGCCCCGCCCCGTCGAGGTCATAGCGCACGTACTCGTCGATGTCGTCACAGGCGGTCACGTCGCCAAAATCCATGAGCGGCGAGAAGGGCAGCGTCTGCGGCTGGCTCTCCTTGCCTGCCGTCCAGTCGGTCGCCTTCAAAGTGACCAGGCCCGTCGGGACATTGTTGGAGCAATAAAGATGGTCCATCGAAAAATTCCCCAGCGCATCCGTCGCAATGAAATAACCGAAAACGGACGCATATCCATCCGTCACGGGCTGGCCGGCGCAGTTGAGGACACGGCCTTTGATGACCGCGGTCAGAATATTGGCGGGACCTCCTGTTGGGCTCACGATGATGGTGCCGAGGTCGGTATCGGCGGTGAACGGGCCGATGTTTTGGGTGAAAATCACGCTTGCGCACGGCAAATTGGACAAAGCCAAAACCTCCATGACCAGGGCCTCATTGGCCGGCACCAATCCCTCGGCGCAGCCGCTCGAATCAGTCCACCCATACCCGTTCCCGAGGGTCGTGGAGACCAATCGGATTGTGTATCCAACGAGCGGGTTGCCCTCGTCGTTCACGAAACACACTTTGAGCTTAATCGCATTGAACGGCTGGTCGCAATTCCACCATGAAAAATGGGCAACCTGCCCGACATAGTTCGAGCCGGCTTTTTCGGCCTCGCCCTCTTCGACCCAGATGCCCTCGGTTTCCGAAAAATGCCAGAGCACGATTTTTTGCGGCGCAGCGGCCAACATATCGGCCGGGATCGGCATCGAAACCTGGACGGTTTTGCCGGTGGCAATTTCGAGTTTTTGGCCGCTGTCGTCGGTCAGTTCGACACCGAGCATCCCGAAGGTTTTGAGGCCCTCTTCGGTTCCGTCGGTGCGGAGGCCACGGAGTGCGCCGGGCATTTTGTCGCCCAATTTTTCATCCTTCGGGTCGAGCCAATGGGCCGCGACGTTCACCTTTCCGGTAAATGCCTGCCCGTTTTTCGAGATTGCGGAGGCTGGAAAATCAAGTTCCGCGCCGCCCGGAGCGGTGAGTTTTCCGCCCGCCGAGGCCGTGAAACTGCCGGTTTTCTTTTTTTCCAAAAGACGGAATGTTACCCGGTTTTCGCTGTTTTTCTGCACGAAAAGCGTCCGGAAACTGTCCCAATAGCCCGATTTGAACGCAGTGACGATTGCCCGCGCCGAGTTCACATTTTGGTTCCGGATGATGAAAATACCGTTCGCATCGGTCATCACCGTGCCAGAGCCGACCCGCACGACGGCATTTTCGATCGGCTGCCCGGCCTCGTCGATGACCTGTCCGACGAACGATGCTTTCACGGTCGCGCCGGGCCAATTGGTCGAGCCGACGGGGACGAGTGCGCCGTCCTTTTTGCAGGCGGCAAAAAAAGTGAGCAGGGCTGCGGCGAGGCACAGCCAGGTTTTTGTGAATTTCATGACTTGAAATTTTTTTGTGAAAAATAAGACCGGGCGCGCCGGCAGGTTTGGTTTCGTGACTGTTCACGGGGGTGGGGGGAAAAGGGTTGGGGCGGGCGGGAATTTTTTTTCTGGCGATGTCCAAAAAGCCGACGGGCCTCCAAAAAAGGCAGAAATGAGCGACGTGGCCCGCGGCGGTCAGGCCCAAAACAAGTTGTTCTGCGAATGACGGGTTTTCACCCTTTCGCCCCGTTCAAGGCCCGCATCAAATCCTCCATTTGAAGTTGCCCGACGGGTATTTGGTGCTCGCCGATGGTCACGGTTTGGCTGCGGATGGACGTTATTTTGTCGAGCTGCACGATGAACGATTTGTGGATGCGCAAAAAGCGCCCGCCAGGGGCGGACAGTTTTTCCTCGATGCCCTTCATGGTGGATTTTGTCAAAATGGGCTTTTTCGCTGTCGTCAGGAAGATTTTGACGTAATCCTTCAAGCCTTCGATATGGCTGATCTCGCCGATTGGGATCTTGACGAGCGCGTAATCTGAATGGACAAAAAAATAATCGGGCGCGGCGGTCGGCTCAACGGTTTTCGGCTCGGCTGCGCTCAAAACGGCCAACCTTTTTTGTTTTTCTTCCAATGCTTTCATGGCCGCTTTGGTGAACCGTTCCATGCTCACGGGCTTCATCAAATAGTCCACGACCTCCAGTTCGTAGCTTTCGATGGCATAGTTTGCGTAGGCGGTGACGAAAATGACCATCGGTTTTTCGCGCAGCGTTTCGAGGAATTTTGTGCCGAGCATCCCGGGCATCTGTATGTCCAAAAACATCAGGTCGACCGGGTTTTCCTGCAAAAACTGCATCGCCTCGAACGGGTTTTTGCACGACCCGGCGAGTTCGAGAAAGGGGAGTTGGCGGACGTTTTCCTCCAAAAGTTTGCGCGCCATGCTTTCGTCGTCCACGATGAGGCATTTAAGCGTCATGGTTTTTTTCTTTTAAAAAGGTCAAATCAAGTTGCACCAAAAACCAGCCGTCGGCATCCGTTTTTATCTCCAAATGGTGCGCGTCCGGGTACAAAAGTTCGAGCCGCCGCCGGACGTTTTTGAGGCCGATGCCGGCGCTTTCGTCTTTTTGAAAAGCGGTCTCGGGCGCGACCTTGTTTTTAACTGAAAAACCCATTTTGCTTTCCGAAATGCTCAAATCAATGTCAATCACCGGGTTTTCGACCATGCCGACCCCGTGTTTGAACGCATTTTCGACAAAAGGGATCATCAACATCGGCTCGATGATCTGGCTCGTGGCCGCACCATCGACCCGGAAATTGACGGCGATATCGTCCTCAAAACGCAGTTTTTGCAACGCGATATAATTGTTCAAATAGCCCAGTTCTTTTTCCAGCGGGATTTGCGCGTTCGCCGATTCATAGAGCATGTAACGCATCAGTTCCGAGAGTTTTATCGTCACGGCCTCGGCCTGTTCGGACTTCGAGCGGATGAGATAAACGATGCTGTTCAGCACATTGAATATGAAGTGCGGGCTGATCTGTGAGCGCAAAAAGGCAAGTTCGGATTGCAGGCGCTCCTCGTTTTTGGCGTGTTTGAGCTTTTCCTCTTTTGAAAAATAGCCCAAAAGCGCGTAGCCCGTACTGATGGCCGCGACCAAAATGAGCGGGACGAAGTTCCACCCGAGGCTTTTCTGTTTTTTCGGCAAGGTCACCAGTTGCGTGCAGGTCCAATCGCGGATGAAATAGTGCAGCACCCCAAAAATTGCTATCGCCGCCAATAGGCAGCCGAAATAGGTGGTCGTCCCTTTTTTGAAAAAAACCTGCGGCACCAGCCAGTTCGCGTTGACAAAAAAGAGCGGGATATGCGTGCCAAAAATTACCGCCAACATCGCCACCGCTCGGTCATGGACCTCCGCTTCGGGGGCGTTCGACAGCGGCAAATAGAGCCAAATGCCCCACAAAAGGAGGTGGAACAGGATGGACTTGTATTTTTCTGAAAAGAGGTTTTTCATAGCTTAAACTTTGCCGCAGAGGCGCAAAGACGCGGAGCTTTAAATTGAAAAACTCCGCGCCTCTGCGGCTCTGCGGTCAAAAAATCAAAAATCGCCGCCCTGTTGCTCGTCGCCGCCCGGCCGTTTGGCATCCCGTTTTTTGAACATCGACGCATCCGCCTTCCCGAACGGGATTTGCAGCGAGATTTTATAAAAACGCATATCGCGGCGGCGCATCGTCTCCTGCGAGTAGGTTGGCAAAGAAAGCACCATGATGTCCTTTCGGCTGTTGAAAACGTCGTTTATCGAGAAGGTCACGTTCGCCATGTTGTGGAAAAACGATTTTTTTACCGCAAAATCGGCGAATGCGATGCCCTTCCGCTCGCCTTGCGGCATCGGGCGGTTGCCTTCGTAGCCGCCGTTTATTTGCACGGAAAAATCTTTTGGGAGTTTGTAGGTGAGGTTTGCCTTGCCATTTCCGGCCCAGCCCTTTTTGGAAAAGGTGTCCACATTGACCTCGAAATTGAACACGTTTGCATTGAGCATCAGCTCCAAACTTTTGCCAAAAGCGAGTTTCAACGTGTTGTCAAAACCGTATTTCAGCTCGTTTTCACCATTGACAAAACGGGTCAGCAAGAGCGATGGGTCGTCCACATCAGGCACGGAGAGCGGCTTGATGGTATTGGTTTCGTTGCTCATGTAAATGCTTGACAACCAATTGTTTGCGCCGAAAATCTTGTTGTAGTTCAGCTCGGCGAGGTTGATGAATTCCGGTTGGAGGGCCGGGTTTCCGTACTGCACGTTTTGTTTGTCGCTCGGCCCGACACCCGGCATGAGCTGGCGAAAATCGGGGCGTTTTATCTTGCGGCTGAAATTGAGCCCGACCACGCCCGTCGCGCCCACTTTTTTCGCCAAATAGACCGCCGGGAAAAGCGACCGCAGCAAATCCTGGCCCGTCCCCTTCGGAAAATCGTAGCCGAAATTTTCCACGCCCGCAAGCCGCGAACTGCCCGTCAGGCCCGATTGCTCGAAACGAAGCCCTGCCTGATAGTTGATCCCATATTTCCAGCGGCTGGAATAGGTGACGTAGGCCGCGTTGATGGTTTCGTCGATGCGCGAATCCTGCGAAAAGGTCCCATTGAGAAAATAGGCGTTTTGCGCGTAATCGAACTGGTTGAAAAAATATGCCTGGTCGCGGCCCGTCCAAAAACTGCGGATGCCCGTCTCGATTTTTGTTGAATCGTTCACCGGCCTCACAAAATCAAGCTGAAAAGTGAACTGTTGGGTGTTGTTGCCGCCCGTGATATTGACGAGTTCGGGAAAATCGGCCAAAATTTCGCCGTTCGCATCAAACCCTTCTGTCCGCCAAGTGGCCCTGTTGGATGAATTTCCGAAGCCATAATTGGCCGTCGCCGTGAGCAATTTCCCCTTTTGGGCGAATGTTCTTTTCCAGCCGGTCTCGATATTTTTGTTCTGAAAATTGTTGCGGGGCCTCGTTTGCCGCGTCCCGGAGGTCAATGTTTGCCGCGCCGCATCGAGGATTTCATATTCTTGGTCGGCACTCACGTTGAACTTTCCCGCCGTGATGATGCCCGCGAGCGAAATGATGTTGCGGTTGTTCACCGAATAATCCACGCCGAGCCGCCCCATTTGATGGGCATTGTTGAAGGTCACGTCGGTGTTTTGGTTGTAAAACCCCAAAATCGAGCCGTCTGGGGTCAAATTTGTGCGCTTAGCATAGCCCATCGAAGGGTTTTTGTTGGAATTTCCGGTGTAAAATCCGGACACGTTAAAGCGGCCCTCCTTCGCATTGAGGTTCACCGTGCCGTTATATCGCCCCTGCGACCCGACGCCGAGGCCGACCATGCCGTTGTAGCCGGGCTTTTTGTTCTTTTTCAAAACGATATTGACGATGCCGCCGGAGGTCGAAGCCTCGTATTTCGCCGAAGGGTTGGAAATGACCTCGATGGACTCGATCTGGTCGGACGGGATTTGCGTCAGTGCCATCAAAGTCGGCTTTCCGTCCACATAAATCGTCGTGGCTTTGTCGCGGAGTTTCGCATTTCCATCGACATCAACCGAAACGGACGGCACACTTTTCAGCACGTCCTCGGCAGTCCCGCCCGTCGAGGTGATGTTTTTTTCGACATTGAAAACGCGCTTTTCGAGGCTGATTTGGGTTAAAACTTTATCGGCTTTGACCTCGACCTCGCTCAAAAGCTGTGCGTCGGCCTCCATTTTGAAATTGCCCAAATCTTGTTCGACATCGTTCGGCGGCGAAATCCTCACCTGTTTCGGGACGGTTTTGAAACCAACAAAATCAACCTTCAATTTGAGCGGCCCCATCGGCAGCCCTGTTATGTTGAACTCGCCATTTTCGCCGCTCAATGCGCCATTGATGAGGCTGTCGCGCCCGCCCCCCATATTTTTGAAAACAGTCACGGAGGCATAGGCGACCGGTTCGTTGGAAGTTTTTTCAACGATTTTTCCATAAAGGCGGCCAATGTTCATCACCGGTGCGCCGCCTTTTCCAGCACTGCCGCCCTGCGGTTTTTGGGCAAAAAGGGAGATTGTCAAAAGGGAAAACAGCAGGGGCAAGAGCAAATTCTTCATCGGAATGGTGTTGTTTTTATCGGCGTTTCCACCTTTATTATTTGATGGATCGTAACTGTTTAGGACGAGCCTGTACCGGTCGGCTTTAGCCGCCGATTTTGCACTTCTTTGGAGATTTATCGCCAAATAAACAATCCTGAATCGACGATTTATAACCAATACGGCTATTTTTAACACAATACGGCGGCTAAAGCCGTCCGGTACAGCCCCGACCTAAACAGTTAC
>JANOQP010000056.1:0-5899 GCA_031414895.1 Saprospirales bacterium | reverse complement strand
GGCTCCCCCCCTCCGGGGGGGTCGGGGGGGGCTAAAAGCATCGACCTTTTGATGGGCGAGGAATTCAACCGCCTTTATTACGACGCGCCGGAAAAGGGCATCCTCTGGGGCTGGGAGGTGCCGACCTATGTGACGACGAAGGCCATTTCGGCGGGCGCGTTCCTCGTGCCGTTTTTGGCTTTGCTGCTGAAAACTGGGGACGGATTGGCGTGGATCGGGGCGTTTTTTACCGGGATCATTATCAGTTTGGTCTTTTTGGTGGCGACGACCTTCTTTTTGGTGAAAGACCTCGACCAGCCGAAACGGTTCATTTATGTGCTTTTGCGGCCCCATTGGCGGTCGTGGCTCGTGCGCGGCGGTTATGCTTTGACGATTTTTGGCGGCCTGCTCGTGCTGATTTTGGTTTCGATGTTGATGGGATGGAGTGGGGCCATGCCGTTTTTGTCGGTTGCTACGGCTGCGTGCGCGGTCATCGTGGCGGTCTACACGGCCTATCTTTTTGCGCAGGCAAAGGGCCGCGATTTTTGGCAAAGCCCGCTTTTGCCGCTGCACATGCTGGCCCATGCGTTCGTGGCGGGCGGGGCTGTTTTCACCATTTTGGGCGCGGCTGGGCTGCTGGCGACGACGGATTTTTCGGTAAAAATTTTGGCTATCTCGTTGATTGTCAATGTTTTATCGCTCCTTTTGGAAGTGACGATGCCGCACCCGACGGACGACGCGCGGCGCACGGTCGAGATGATCACAAAGGGCCGTTACAAGTTTTCGTTTTGGGGCGTGGTGGTTCTGCTGTGCAATGTTTTGCCGGTCGGGCTGCTTTTTTTATGGAAAGAAAACATGGTCGCGGCCTCGGTCGCGGCGGTTGTGGCGGTCATCGGGATTTATTGGACGGAGAAGATTTGGATAGAGGCACCGCAGCGGGTGCCGTTGAGCTAATCCCCACCGTTTGGTGGGGATTAAAACGCATGCGCGCAATTTTTAAAGGGGTCGAATTCGACACGTTTAAATGAGAAGACTTTGGGGCACTGGCTTGAATTCAAAAACAGACAATGAAAAAAATCCAAAAACTGGAAGTTCAGGGTACGCCCATCACGTTGCTGGAAGACGACTTTGTCAGTCTTACCGACCTCGCCCGCCGCTTTGACCAGGAAGAACCGAAGGAACTTGTCAGCAACTGGATGCGACTAAAAGACACGGTCGAACTGCTCGGCGCGTGGGAACTGATGCACAACCCCGATTTTAAAGGGGTCGAATTCGACACGTTTAAAACGGCTGCGGGCTCAAACCGTTTCCGGCTTTCCCCCTCAAAATGGGCGGAAACGACTGGTGCAATCGGGATTGTTTCAAAAAGGGGCCGGTACGACAGCGGCACCTTCGCGCACCGCGACCTTGCGCTGGCCTTTTGCTCGTGGCTCAGCCCGGTCTTCCACCTCTTCGTCATCAAAGAATTCCAGCGGCTAAAATCACTCGAAAACCCGGAATGGGACCTGCGCCGCTCGCTCGCGAAGGTCAATTACGCGCTCCACACGGGCGCGGTCAAAAAGCATATCGTCCCATTGATGAAAGGCCGCACGAATACATCGGCGGTCATCGCCCTGACGGAAGAGGCGGACATGCTCAATTTGGCCGTTTTTGGCGTGACCGCTGCCCAATGGCGCACCGAAAACCTCGATTTGGTGGCACAAAACAGGAACATCCGCGACGTGGCCGACCTCTACCAACTGTTGGTTTTGGCCAATATGGAGTCGTACAACGAGACGCTCATCCATTATCAGCTTTCAAAAGAGGACCGGTTTTATGAACTGGAAAAGGCGGCAAACCGGCAGTTGGAGGCGTTGCTGAAGATGAACCGGTTTCCGGAAAAGATGCTCGATTCGCCCAATTTGCGGCTCAAAGTCGGTGAAAATCATTCCGAAAAGGATTTGGGTTGAGCTTTTTACCGTGCCGAATTCGACACGGTTGCAGCCGAACCATCCGAATTTGAACCCCTTCAAAAACTCAAAACAGCCATTTTCACATGAACCTCTTTTCCAAAAACACCCTATTCCCGCTCTTTCTTGTCGCCCTTTTCGCCCAAAACACGGCTGCGCAATGCCCCGTCAGCGACATCTCTCTATGGACACAGCCAGAAGTCGATTCATTCCCGCTCAAATACCCGGACTGCAAAAAGATAGACGGGAATCTATGGGTCGTGGAAGACAGTTGGCACCCCGGCCCGCCCGTCGAAAACCTGCACGGCTTGCTCGGCATCGACTCGGTCATGGGGGAAATTGCCATCGGGCGGCATAAACAAATGCCAAATTTGGATGGCTTGGACAGTCTGCGGTTCGTCGGCGGGGACTTTTCCATTGGCACCAACGAGCAACTGAACAGCTTCGCCGCCCTCCACAACCTGCGGCGGATAGACGGCGAGCTTTGGGTATTGAACGCACCGTCGCTGAAAAATTTCCACGGGCTCGAAAATTTGACGCGGGCAGGCGGCATCCGAATCGAGGAAATGAGCGTCGAATCGTTGCAAGGTTTCAATAATTTGCGCGTCGCGGGCAGCTTCGTGGTTCAAAAAACCGGGCTGCAGAACATGGAGGGCCTCGAAAAACTGGACTCGGTCTTGAGCCAGTTGTATTTGGGCGAAATGCCCAGGTTGAAGGCCTTGAACGGGTTGGAAAACTTGAGGCACGCCGAGTCGATGACGCTCAACGCACTGGACTCGCTCACCAATCTGCACGGCCTCGAAGGGCTGAAATCGGGCGCAATCCTTCAATTTAGCGGCAACAAACGACTCGAAAGCCTCGACGGGCTGGAAAACCTCCAATCGCTGACGGGCCAGTTCATCCCCGCCTTCCCGCTCAAATTGCCCGCGATGTTCATCACGAACAATCCCAAGCTGCACGACCTTTCCGCGCTCGACCACCCAATTTCGATGGGCATCGGCATCCAAATCACGGACAACCCCAGTTTGAGCGCGTGTTCGGTCGAGGCGATTTGCACCCTTTTGGGACAGGCGCCCGACACGGTGACGATAATCGGCAACCTGGCCAATTGCAATTCCGATGCGGAGATTTTGAGCTTTTGCGCCGTCCCGACCACGGGGTTTTCTCGAAAAACGGGTTTTGAAATTTTTCCATGCCCGATTTCCGACGGCGAACCGCTCCAAATTTCGCTCGAAAACGACTTTTTGGGAAAAGTGAGAATCGAGGTTTTGGGCCTCGACGGGCGGGTGATTTCTGTTTTTGAAAAGGGAAAAACGGCGCATCGGGAGGTTTTTGAAATCTCGGATTTGCCGAAAGCCGGGCCGTTTTTCGTCCGCGTTTCAGACGGGAGAACCTCGTCAGCGCGGCTCGTTTTGAAAGTTTAAACCCCAACCCCAACTCAATTTACTATGAAAAAAATTACTTTTTTACTCGTTTTCGCCCTTTTTATTGCCCAAAACGGCATTGCCCAACCGGGTTTGATTTGGGAAAAACAGTTCGGCGGCTCCCGATATGAGGGTGGCGGCAATGCCCTCCAAACCAGCGACGGCAACTGGGTTTTCGCCGCTTCCGCCTCCTCGTCCGATGGCGATGTGCCGCAAAATCAGGGCGAACTCGACCTTTGGGTGGTCAAAATGGACACGACCGGCGCGATTATTTGGTCAAAAACTTTCGGTGGCAGCAATTTTGAGTACGGCGGCAATATCGCCGAATGCCCCGACGGCAGCCTTTGGGTGGCCGGGCAGACGTTCTCGGAAGACGGTATTTTTTCGGCGAACAAGGGCAAGGATGATGTTTGCCTCCTAAAAATCTCGTCTGCGGGCGACCTGATTTTTGCGAAAACCTACGGCGGGACGGGCAGCGACCCAGGTGCCGATTTTGCCCCGACAGCCGATGGAGGGCTGGTTTTTGTGAGCGCTACTTGGTCCGCCTCGGGCAGCGGCGATGTCGTTTTCAACCACGGCGAACGCGATTGTTGGCTCGTTAAAGTGGGTGCCAGCGGGCAAATCGAGTGGCAAAAATCAATAGGCGGCTCGCAAAATGAATTGATTTGCTCGATTGAAAAATCGAAATTCGGTGGTTTTTGGGTCTCCGTCCGCAGCGAATCGGGCGATGGCGATTTCCCAGTCCTTACGGGCGCGGACAATACTTGGGTGCTGCGGCTTGCCGAAAACGGCTCGGTTGTGTGGAAACAACGGATTGCCGAGGCCAACAATTTTGTCTTTCCGGCCATTCAGGAAGATGCCGCCGGGAACCTGGTCCTGATGATGGGTTTTGCGTCCGATTGGCGCACCTATCTGATAAAATTTGACCAAAACGGCAACAAAACCCTGCAAAAAGCCATCACCGAACCCTACCCGCCCGACTATTTTTCCGGATTTGAACTGGCCGACGACAGCGGGATTTTCTTTTTTGGCAACGACACTTTATTGGATGGGCTCTTGGTCCGGGCCAATGCCGACGGCGATTTTCTCTGGAAAAAAACGTTCGGCACGGATGCGGGCACGGGCGGGTATTTTTGGAAAGTGCTGCCGCGGGCGGACAATTCGCTGGTGCTTTTTGGGGGTATTGTGCCCGACACATTGGCTTTCGTGGATGTGAATGCGGACGCGCACGTCTGGGTTTTGAAATTGGGCGAAACGGTTTCGGTGGGCAGTTTTGCCGAAAAAACGGCTTTTGGGATTTCCCCAAACCCAATTTCCGACGGAGAACCGCTCCAGATTTTGCTGGAAAATGACTTTTTGGGAAAAGTAAAAATTGAACTTTTCACCCTCGACGGACGGCTGGTCTCGGTTTTTGAAAATGAAAAAATGGCGCGAAAACATGTTTTTGAAATCGAAAAATTACCCGCGCAAAGCCAGTTCATTGTCCGCGTTTCCGATGAAAAAAAGACGGCGGCGCGACTAGTTTTCAAATTTTAATCGAAAAAAATCAACACCTAAAAATGTCAAAAAAGCCCGGCTTCATCGAGCGCATCGCCGAAAAAATCGGCCTCATCCCCGACCTCCACCGCCCGGAGGATTTTGAAAAAAACATCCCCCGCCTGACCGAGCCGGGCGACCTGACCGCTTTCCCGCCGCCCGAAAAATGGGACGACTGGACGGAATACGACGCGAAAGCGCACCCGAACAAGGTCGAAAAGCACTATTCCATCGTCCCGACGACCTGTTTCAACTGCGAATCGGCCTGCGGGTTGTTGGCCTATATCGACAAGGAAAAGAACGAGGTCCAGAAGTTCGAGGGCAACCCCTGGCACCCCGGCTCGCGCGGCCGCAACTGCGCCAAAGGGCCTGCGACCATCAACCAGATCACCGACCCCGACCGCATTTTGTACCCGATGAAACGCACCGGAAAGCGCGGCGACGGCCAATGGGGGCGCGTCACTTGGGACAGTGCGCTCGACGATATTGCCGCAAAAATCAGAAAAGCGTTCAAAGAGGGTCGCCAAAACGAGGTCGCCTACCACGTCGGGCGGCCCGGCCACGAGGGCTACACGGAGCGCGTCCTGCAAGGGTGGGGGATTGATGGGCACAATTCGCACACCAATATCTGTTCGTCGGGCGCGCGGCTCGGCTACGCACTTTGGTACGGCCACGACCGGCCCTCGCCCGACCACGCAAATGCCCGCTGCATTCTTTTGCTGTCGGCGCACCTCGAAAGCGGGCATTATTTCAACCCGCACGCGCAGCGAATCATCGAGGGAAAAATGAACGGCGCAAAGCTCATCGTCATGGACCCGCGGCTGTCGAACACGGCCTCGATGGCCGACGAATGGCTGCCGACCTATCCGGGTTCGGAGGCGGCGGTCTTGCTGGCGATTGCGCTGATTTTGTTGGAAAATGGGTGGATTTCGCGCGATTATTTGGAAAAATGGACGAATTGGGAAGCGTTTATGAGTGAGGGAGTGGGAGTGGAAGACCCGACCACCTCAG
>JANOQP010000055.1:0-2794 GCA_031414895.1 Saprospirales bacterium | reverse complement strand
TTTATAAAATAGCCATCCGCGCAACACTTCCGTTGGATGACAACAACAAGCCAAAAATCATCAGCGGGAGCCTGTATCTGGACAATGTCCGGTTGGTGTTCTTAAAATAAAAAACTGGGCAGATCGTGTTGCTTTTCCTGTAAAAAACTTTGTGACGACTATCGTTCAATAAGCATGCTTGTTGAGGTTTAAACTTCCAACAACTGGATATTTTTATTAAAGCACAAATCGACCATTCAACGAGGTTGTCATCCTGTAAGGATCTGCCCAAATTTTGGCTCGAATCTTCAATAAAAGCACCGAAAAGTGTCTATCTGAAATCAAAATTGGTGCTTTTTTTCGGTCAGATCCTTACAGGATGACAGCGTGGTGAAGTTTAAATTTTGTGCTTTTTTCAAAATGTCCAGTAGTATGCATTAAGGGACATTAAGTGTGATATCCTTAATGCCCCTTAATGTTCCTTACAGCCTTTATGGTGTTTAATAATCAATACCCCGGGTTCTGCCGCAGCCCCGGATTGGCCCCCAAATCCGCGCCCGGGATCGGATAAATATTGCGGTGGCTGCCGACGGTCGTGCCAGCTGCCGTGCCGCCTTTCCATGCCCAAAGGTAGCTGCCGTCTGTGAACTGCCCGAAGCGCACAAGGTCGGAGCGGCGGTGGCATTCCCAATAAAGTTCGCGGCCCCGCTCGTCGAGGATATTGTCGAGGCTCAAATTGCCTGCGGTGAAATTGCCGGTGGCACCTTGATAGGCGCGTTCGCGGACCTTGTTGAAATAATCGGCGGCTTGTTGTTTGTTGCCATTGTTGCGCAGGATGGATTCGGCGGCCATCAAATAAACGTCCGCGAGGCGGAACATCGGGAAGTCCGTGTCGGGGAAGTCTGTGTCCTTGCCGGGCGTGCCGTCGGATTTGACGTTTTTGAACTTATTGACCGCGACCCCGTCGGTAAAAAGGGTCAGGTCGTTGATGTCGAGGCTTTGTCCGGTCATGTAAAATTTGCCGCGCCGATCAAAATCAGTCGATTTTATTTGATAGGTATAATCAGGTTTGTCGAGGTCGAGGAGAAACTCGAAACCCCCGGATTTTACGACCACCAAGTCTGCGCCACCCGCCACGAGCAAGCCTCCCGTCGCGCCCGTGCCGAGACTGGTCGCGTCGTTTTTGTTTGCCCGGAAGCGGTAATTTCCGGCGGACAGTTGGCAATTTGCCCGCAACATCCCTTTCGCGGCATCCCATGTGAAATCAACATCGGTCCCGCCGGAAGCCGGGCCGTAAATGCTCCAATCGCGCTTTTCGATGGAATAGGTCTTGGTCGTGAGGTTGACCGAGATATAATAAAGGCCTTTTTGCGGGACAACGATGTTTGCACCGCCCGTTTCGAGCGATCCGTTCGCGCCGTTGTCGCCAAATTTTGGGTTGGGCGACGGGTATGGAGCGAAGAAAAGCTCGGTGTTGTCGGTCGGGAAATATTGGTAGCCCTCGTAAATCTTGTTGCTCAAAACGGACGCAAGCCCAACGCCGGGCGCGGTCGGGTCAAAACCCTGGTTCGAGTTTGGGACATAAATGTTCGGGTAAGCACCCCCGGGGTTGAAATTGACGACGATGCCGTCCGCCGAGCCAGCGGGGAATTTTTCGACAAACTGCCGCGTCGTCCGCGTGCCGCCCCAACCGCTGACCACGCCCGATTGGACGGGGTTCATGCTGCCGCCGATGCCCGCGCGGATGATGAAGGTCATGCCGCCCCAAGTGCGGGTGTTGATGCCGTCGAAGGCGATCGGGAAGATGATCTCGTTGGACGTGTGGTTGTCGGCGAGGAACAGGTTTTGATAGTTCGGGTCGAGCGAATAGCCCGCGCCGAGGAGTTTTTCGCAGTATTCGAGCGATTTGTCGAATTTTTTTTCACCAATATAGACCTCGGCATTGAGGTAAAGTTTGGCGAGGAGCATCCACGCGGCGGCCTTGTCAGCGCGGGCGTACTCGTTCGAGCGGGGCGCGGGCAGCACCTCATCGATTGCGAGGCACTCCGATTCGATATAGGCAAAAAGGGCCTGCGGGGTCGTCTGTTTTGGGATAAAAGTGCCGATAATATCGTCCTCGGTCGCAAACGGCGGGTTGCGGAACAGGTCGAGCGCGTGCCAATAGCTCAACGCGCGGAGGTAACGTGCCTCGGCCCGGAAGCCTTTTATCTCGTTTTTCAAAGCATCGTCAACGCCGCGTGCGCTCAATTTTGCATCCGCGGATTCGCGGATGAACTCATTGGCGAGCGAAATTTGATAAAAAATGCGGCTATAAAAAGCATAGATGAACCCATCGCCGTCCGTCCAGTTTTGGCCGTGGAAATTTTTGATTGTCTGGTCGTTCCAGCCGATGACGGCCTCGTCGGTCGGAAGCTCCTGATGGTACCAATATCCGCGCATGTATTGCCCAAAACCTTCGTCGATGCCCGAAATATCTGGCTTGCCGGAAGGGCCTTCTTGCCCAGAGACGGCGAACCCGGCGTAGAGTTTTGCCAAAACCCTTTTATAGGCCGAAGGATCGTCATAGACGGTGGCGGCGGTCGTCACATCGGGGTCGAGTGGGACGGTGTTGAGGTCTTTGTAACAACCGATTGCCGCAAAAAGGATGGCGGCGAGGGCGGATATTTTGATGATATTTTTCATTGCTAAAAAAAATTTGGGTGTGTTGAATTGACAAATGTGGCAACTTATTTATACGGAATTATATACTAATTGGGAGACCCATCACGCGACGGGCGGCCACAAGGGCCGCCCCTACATTTTTGGGCCCGTGGTG
>JANOQP010000054.1:0-5897 GCA_031414895.1 Saprospirales bacterium | reverse complement strand
AAACACGAAAAAAGGCGACCCGCGAATATGGTTCAAGAACCTTGGGGCATTCGCCAACCCGAACGACATACTTGGCGTAGTTGCTTTTGAAAATATGCTGTTCATTTTGAACCTTACGCAACTTGACCTACAAAGCCTTTTGAACGATCAGGCCGCCAACGAGGTCAATGATATTATCAAAGAGATCAGCCGGAAATCCAATGAGGTTGCGGACGAACTCCATGATAAACTTAAAATAATCGCCAAAATGGGGCTTGTCCCGGCACTGCTACAAGCCGATACGGCTATTGGAAGAACGTTGGAGCATTTGTTGGGCATCAAGATAAACTCGTCAAAAACGCCCGATTACAAAGGGATAGAATTGAAATCTTATCGGGACAAAAGGGGCAACCGCAAGAACCTTTTCACCCAAGTGCCCGAGTGGAATTTGAGCCAGTTCAAAAGCTCTGGCGAGATTTTGGATGCCTTTGGCTATGTTAGGGGTGAAGATTTCAAACTATACTGCACGGTTTCGGCGATTGTCCGCAATTCACAGGGACTGAAGCTGAAAGTTGAGCCAGAAATGGGCCAATTGATCGAAAACTCGGACAAAGCCATGATCGGTGATTTTGCAATTTGGCCGTTGGAAAAGCTGCACGCGAGCCTGCTGTCAAAGCACAACGAAACATTTTGGATTGCCGCCGATTCGGTCTTTATGGATGGCAAGGAATTTTTTCAGTACAAAAAGGCCGAACACACGAAAAAGCCAATCGCGGCGCAATTCGACCTGCTTTTGGAACAGGGGATCATCACCCTCGACCACTTGATAAAGCGAAACCCAGCTGGAGGAGCGAACGAAAAAGGGCCAATCTTTAAAATAAAACCGAACGCCCTCGACCTGCTCTTCCCGCCAAGTCAGGTTCACCAGCTTTTGTGAAGATCATTCACTTCCCCAACCGATAAACCTCCTCCCTCAACCACCCCGCCCACTCGACCATCGTCTTTTCCTTCGTAAAAAACGCCGGCTGGATCGGTTTCCCGAAGGTGACCTCTACTGTCTCGCCCTGTTTTTTGTACATCTCCTCCACCAAAAAAAACATCTCGATATTGGCCTTGATGCCCAGTTTTTTGCGCCAATGGGCAAGGTTATAAAAAAAATCGGAGTTCTGCCCGCCGATGAACGCCGGGACGATCGGCTTTTGATATTGGATGGCCTTTGCGAGGAAGCTTTTTTGCCAATCGAGGTCCTTGACGGCCCCGTTTTGGCGGCGCGAGACCAGCCCGGCGGGAAAAAAAAGCACACAATTTTCGGAGCCAAAAACCGAATCCATCAACTTGATGCCCTCGCGCGGGTTCGATCCGTGCTTGTTCACACCGACGAAATAATCGCCAAAGCCGCGCAGGTGCAGCAAAATATCATTGACAAAAAACCGGATGTCCTGCCGCCGCTCGCCGACCGCCTGCATCAGCGCGACCCCATCGAGGCCGCCGAGCGGATGGTTTGCCGCGATGATGCAACCGCCCTCGGACGGGATGTTTTCGAGGCCGATGGCGCGGGTCTTCGCGGAGAGTTCGTCCATCACGGCATGGACAAAATCGAGGTTGCGGAGGTGGCCGTTTTTTTCGATGAACACATTGAACTGGTCCTCGTGGACGATTTTCCGCATCCAATCGATGGCGGGCGCGGGCAGCCATTTTGCGAGCGTGGGGTTCTTTTCGGCGATGACCTTTTCGAGGTCGATGAATTTTTCCATGGCTGGTAGGTCAGGCCAATTTTTCTAAAATGTTCAAATTTCAGCGCAAAACAACGCCTTTTACCCCTTTTTCGGCGAATGCCGGGCGATAATTCTTTGCTCGATATTGGTCGTCGAAAAACCCTCGACGAACGGCAGCGACAAAACCTGCCCGCCGTTTTTCAGCACAAAATCGGCCCCTATGATCTGCGCGGGCTGCCAATCGCCGCCTTTCACCAAAATGTCCGGCGCGATGGTCTTGATCAGTTCGAGCGGGTCGTCCTCCTCGAAAACGACGACGGCATCGACAAACTGGAGGGTGGCAAGCTGCATTTTTCGGGTCAGTTCATCTTGGATTGGCCGCGCCGCACCTTTCAGCCGCCGCACGGATCCGCCCGAATTGAGGCCGACGATGAGCCGGTCGCCGAGGTCGCGGGCCGCCGCCAAATAATGGAAATGCCCAAAGTGCAGGATGTCGAAACAGCCGTTCGTGAACACGATCTTCGCGCCCCGGACGCGCCATGCGGCAACCGTCCGTTGGGCCGTCGGCCAGTCCATTATTTTTTCGGAAAGGAGGTCAAAAGTGCTTTTCATTCCATCGAAATTTCATCCACGAACAACCAGGCCGGTTCGCCCGCGCCCGGATAGCCGGGGCCGATCTTGCCAAAATTGGTCACCAAAACCCGCAAATACCGCGTTTTTACCGCCGGAAATTCGACCTCGACCTCATTGACCGAAGGTTCCTCATATTTCTCGGCCTCGATGTTTTCGGTGCCGACGGTCTTAAAATTGATGCCGTCGTCGCTCGTTTGGACGGCTACTTTTCGCGGCGGGTGGATCCACGCGGGCTTCGAGGAAAGGAAATGGAGCGACACTTCCGAGATTTTCATCGGCTCGCCAAAATCAAAAATGGGGTCGATCATCGCGCCCGGTAGGCCGACCCAGCGGTCCCAGTTTTTCATGGTCGCCGAAAGTCCGTCGGTGAGCGAAAACGGGTTAGTTCCGGCATATTTTTCGGGTTTTGTGGACATTTTGTACGATCGCCCGGTCATTTTATTGACCGAAAAATTGAGTGAAATGGTCTTCCCGATCCGTTTTCCGCCGGAAAAACTGGCCGCTTTGAGCGTCGTCTTTTTGGAGAGCGCAATCGGTTTTTCATAAACGGGGCTGTTCACGGATGGCTCTTTCCCGGAAAGCTCGTACCGGATCTCCATCTTTTTGTCGATGTTCGACAGCGTGACGAGGTTGTTTTCCGACCGGGCGTTTATCTCAAAAAGTGCCTTTGAATAGTTCACGTCCATCGCATCGAGCCGCCCAAAATGGTATTTCAACCGCCCGGTGAACTCCTCAAAATCGCGGCCTTTCGCATCCGACCAAACGACCTCGGCCAGCGCACAGGCGCGCGGGAATGCCATATATTCGACCGCGCCCGTCGTCGGGAGGTATTCCGTCCAGACATTGCCCTGCGCACCGAGGATATGGCGGGCCTCTTTTTCGGTCAATTCTGCCGGGATCGGCTCATAACTGTACGTTTTTTGGAGCGTCGTGAGGCCGCCGATTGCCAATGGCTCGGACTCCGGCGACCCCTGATAATGGTCAAAATAGCAGTGCGAACCGGGCGACATGACCGCGTCGTGGCCCTGTTTTGCCGCCGCAATACCGCCCTCGATGCCGCGCCAGCTCATCACGGTGGCCGTTGGGGCGAGGCCGCCCTCCAAGATTTCGTCCCAGCCGATGATCGATTTTCCGTGCTTCGCGAGCATTTTTTCGGCGCGGCGGATGAAATAGCTTTGCAGTTCGTGTTCGTCTTTGAGGCCCTCTTTTTTCATCCGTTTTTGGCATTTTTCGCATTTTTCCCAATGCGCCTTTGGGCATTCGTCGCCGCCGATATGGATGTACTTTCCGGGAAAAAGGGGCAGGATTTCATCAAATACCTGTTCAAAAAACGCAAAAACATCCTCATTGCCCGCGCAAAGGACATCCTCGAAAACGCCCCAGGTTTGCGCTACGTCAATCTGTTGCCCGGTGCAGCCGAGCTTCGGATAGGCCGCGATCGCCGCCATTGCATGGCCGGGAAGCTCGATCTCTGGAAGCACCGTGACGAAGCGTTTTTGGGCATACGCGACGACCTCTTTTACCTCTTCTTGGGTATAAAAACCGCCGTACGGCTTTCCGTCAAATTGCTGCGGCGAGTCGGAATAATGGCCAACGAGCGTCTGTTTTCGCATGGACGAAACATCTTGGAGCTTCGGGAATTTTTTCACCTCGATGCGCCAGCCCTGGTCCTCGGTCAGGTGCCAATGAAAGGTGTTCATTTTGTGCAAGGCCAAGAGGTCAATATACCGTTTCACAAATTCGACCCCGAAAAAATGGCGGCCCACATCGAGGTGCATCCCGCGCCAACCAAAACGGGGCGAGTCCTCGACCAAACAGCACGGCGCAAGCCACGATTTTTCGGCGGGCGGGTTTGCTTTTTCGATAAAATGGGGGAGCATTTGCCGCAAAGTTTGCACCGCGTAAAAAGCCCCGGCGGCCGTTCGGGCGTTGATCAAGATCTTTTTCGGGGAAATTTCCAGCCGATATCCTTCCGGGTTTTTGACCAAAACCGAATCGATATTGAAAAAAATCGAATTGTCGCGGTCAAGATCGCCGGGCCCTTTTCGCGAAAAAGGCTGCGCGGTCATGGCCTGCCCGAGCGGTTTGGCCATCATTTCCTGCAAGGCCCGTGCGGCGATTTCCCAGCCGGTCGGCGTTTTTTCGTCCGGGAAATAGATGCGCGTTTCCGGGTTTATCGAAAAAACGCCTGGGCGCATTTCCGAAAAAACGGGCTTCGGGATGACCGAAACTGGGCCGGATTGAGCTGGCGAGACGCAGGTTTTTATTAAAAAAAGGGCGAGGGCGAGGGCAAATTTGTGCATGGCCAAAAAAATTTTTCGTTGAAAAAATTGAACGCACAAAACAAGCCCCAATTCTTTGAAAACAAAAATGTGACGGGCCGGGCTTGAACTTCGTCCAATATTTGTTGTTGAATATGTCCAAAATTCCCGACGTTCGCGTCGTGATTTATTTCAAACCACTAAAATCTTTTTGACAGATGTTGATGATAATCAGTTTGGTGTTCATGGGCATCGGCGCCCTGTTGAGCCGCCGGCTTCGCTCGAAATTTGAACATTATAGCCAAATGCCGCTCGTTTCGCGCCTCACCGGGGCCGAGGTCGCGCGAAAAATGCTCGACAGCTACGGCCTCCAAAATGTGCAGATCACGCAGGTCGATGGCCAGCTCACCGACCATTACAACCCGGGCGACCGGACGGTCAATTTGAGCCGCGACGTATATAATGGCCGCCACGTTGCCGCCGCCGCCGTCGCCTCCCACGAGTGCGGCCACGCGGTGCAGCACGCCGAATCGTACGCGATGCTCGGCGTCCGGTCGGCGCTCGTGCCGATCGTCAATGTTTCGGCTTCGATGCAGCAATATTTGTTCATGTTCGGTATCGCGGGCATCGGGATGTTCCAAAACAAATGGATGCTCCTGGTTGCAATCGCCGCCTTTGGCGTGACCACGCTGTTCAGTTTGGTGACGCTCCCGGTCGAATTTGACGCCAGCAAACGCGCCGTGGCATGGCTCAACAGCAGCAACATGGCCGTCGGCGCCGAATATGAGGGCGCGAAGGACGCACTTTGGTGGGCCGCGATGACCTATGTGAACGCCGCGCTCGCCGCTTTTGCGCAGCTCGCCTACCTGCTGCTGGCCCTTTTGGGACGGCGCGATTGAGCGGCCCTGCCCAGTTTTTCAATGAAAAAGCCGGAGCGTCCTGTTGGAGGCTCCGGCTTTTTTGTTAAAAACGGTTCTGTTTTCGATGATTTGATTGCTTTTAATGAACGACCACCAGTTTTTCAGTTTGAAAAATACGTCCGTTTTCGGAGAATTGGAGAAAATAAACCCCCGGCGGCCACGCGGCGACCGAAACAAAATCATACCGATTTATTTCACCAAAATTAAAGGCCCGCCCCATCAAGTCAAAAGCCCGGACCTGCACATTTTGCATCCCATTTGGCAAATTGAAAAACACCTCCTCTGTGGCCGGATTGGGGAAAACCATCGATTTCTTGTCAAATACTGACCAATCGACCACGCCCACAATATCATCCACCACCACATCGTAGCAAAGTGTATCGCACGAA
>JANOQP010000053.1:0-2639 GCA_031414895.1 Saprospirales bacterium | reverse complement strand
GCCGAATCCACGGCGGTGCAAAACCCGTCGGTCGCGGTCAAAAAACAGGTTTTATCGTCAAAAACTTGGATGGTCGGGGCGGTTTCGCCCGTCGCCCATTGATAGCTGGAAAGTGGCCTGTTTGCCGCGACGCTCAACACGACCGGCGGCCCGCCGCAAAAAAGGGTGCTGTCGGGCAAAATATTGATTGTGAGCGGCTCTCGGACGGTCACGATGCGCTCGTATTCGTAGCCGCAGCCGAGGAACCAGACTTTTTGGCCGATTTTTATGGTCCCGGCTGTTGTCGGTTTCACCCAAATATTTTTTGCGTTGAGGATAGTGGTGTCCAGCCCGCCGCCAACGATATGCCATTCGCGCTGATCGGCAAGGGCATTGTTCGCGGCATTCGTCCGGACGCTGTCGCCGGTGCAAATTATTTCGGGAAAGAAAAATTCGGGCGAAGGCGGACTGGGTATTTCACAAAAATCGCTGAATATGAAGTCAAAACTGTCAAGAACCCCCGTTTTGCTCTCGATATTTGTTGAATCTGCAAATGGTTCGAGCGCAAATGGCTCAAACACGATGTCTGTCGGCCCATCGACCAGGCAGGATGGGAAGGTTTCGCAGCCGTCGATTTTTCCGTTTATGTCTGTTTTAGCGATGATTGGCCGATTGAAAACCTTTCCAGTGGAATCAAAATGGCTGTTGGCGACCATGAGCAACGAGCCGTCAGAAAGGACCTCGAGTTGCGGTTCAAAAAGCGGGTAGCCTTGCTGGCCCAAAATTTGACCATCTGCGCCCAGCTTTGCCAAAACGGTCGGGAAGGCCCCAAAAGTGGAATAGCCCAATGTCATTGTCCCGTCCGGAAAAAAATTGAGGCTCGACCTTGAATACTCGAACGCCTCTCCTGAATAACACCGCGTCCAAATTGGGTTGAAATCGAAGTCCAGTTTGCACAAAATGGCGTTCTCGGCATTGGCCGAAAATGGCAACGGTTGTGTGGTACGGCCCAACATGAAAACCCCATCTTTTTCGATATAAATTTCCTCAAATTGGTGCGTTTTCACCAATTTCCACAAAAGCGGCGAGCCGTTTTTGTCCAATTTTATGATGATTTGTTGCGGCTTGCTCTGCGGGGTATTGTCATGGACGCTGCCTATCAAAAAAGAGCTGCCATCGATTGGGTTATACCCGATTTCCGCAGTTTGAGTTGCCTGAAAACCGAAGCCCGGGACGGTGAACTTCATGCCTTTTTTCCACAACAAGTTGCCCAATTCGTCAAATGAAAAGACCCGCAAAATGTCATATCCATCAGGTTGTGTTGTCCACCCAAAACCGACAACGGCCAATAAACGGCCATTTGAGCCCTTCGTGAAACTTTTGAGCGACCGGTTCACGGTAGCTGATGGGGGAGACAACCGTTTAAACCAATAGCTCTGGTCGTTCATATCATAACTGAAAAGAAAACCAACCTGATTAAAGGCATAACTCATCAAAATACGGTCGCCATAAAAAAAGGTTTTCGCCTTATCTGGATAAAAGTAAAAATTGGGCACCGTAAAATTGACGGCTTTTAGTGTGTTGTCCTTTTTTAGCGGTAGTAGATAGAAATGGTTGCATTGCCAACAATTTGGGCCATGGACAAGTCCGATTGCCTCGTCCTTTTCATTGACAATTATATCGTCGAACACATATTTTTTAAATGAGGTGTCGAGGGCAATCTGAAAAGAATTGCCTTGACCCAAAAGTATATTGACCCAAAAGAGGGCGTTGAAGCAAGCTGTTAGGTAAATTTTCATTTTCATTGGTCAAATGAAAATGCCGAAACAGGAGTTTTTCAACGCTCTGTTTCGGCATGAATGGAACATTGATTTTAACTATTATATGCCCAACTGTGGTGTACAGCCACAGCCTCCCAAACCAATTGGCATTTCAGGCCCAAATGGTTTGCTTGGGCCGCCTTCAACAAAAATTTCGTCTGATTCAACCCAGACAGGTGGTGTTTGATAGCCGTTGTCCTCTGGGCATCCATTCTCGGTAGGTTGATTGTCGAGACACCTTATTTTGTACCACATCTTCCATGAGTCAGCGTTGGTGTGGCCGCACGAATTATTGACTGCCTGAAAAGCTGTGGTAATCGTGAAGCCACCGAATGCTGGTGGGTTGCAATTGAAAGGTTGCCAGCCAGTTGGCAATGTGCCAGAAAAGTTATGTGCGCAAAGCTCTGAACTTCCGCAACTTCCATTTGAGGAATACCATCCAAACAAATTGAGGTTGCAAGCGCAAGAGCTTCCACAATTGTCATATGGAGTTTTTAACTCGACATTATAATGAGGATAACCATCAGGCGTGTCTACTTGAATTGCCAAAATTTTGTATTCACAATAACATTCACCATCGCCACAACCACGGTCGGTAGCTGTGAAATTGGAATTGGTTGCGGTTGGAGCAGTCGCGGCCTTGTCCTTTCCACAGGAGATTACCCACAGCAAAAAGACTGCGGCCAAACCACCGGACAGGAGGGCAAAAATCGCGGAGAGCGGAGAACGAATACTTTTCATAATAAAGCATTTGAAAAAGTGAGGGATAGATAAGTTTCAATGGAAACTTTGGACAAAGGTGGACTGTACCATGTATCCAAAAAATACTCATTTATGAGT
>JANOQP010000052.1:0-3804 GCA_031414895.1 Saprospirales bacterium | reverse complement strand
CGACATCGAGTTTGTCGGCGACCAGATCATCGCGACCGAGAAAAAGGATGCCGCCGCCGAAAGCCTGCGTATTTCAATTCGGAGCATCATGGCCCGCGTTGCCATGAAATTCCACGACAAAACGGGCCGCTACCGAAAATTTGGGACACTTAAACTTTCAGACATGTCCGACGCCGCGCTCCTTTTTTGCGGCCGCCGGGTCATCCGTGTCGCTCGACAGGCAATGGATTTTTTGACCGAAACGGGCCTCAACGAACCCCATTTGAAAAGGGTCGGCGATTGCTGCACAGAGCTTGAACTGGCGATGAACATCCAACAAGACCGCCTCCACGACCGCGATATTGCCGTCGAACGGCGGATGGAATCGGGGAATAAAATTTATGAGGAGCTTGTGAAATTGGCTGAAATCGGCAAAAGCATTTGGGAAGAGCGTGGCGACAAGGCCAAATACGAGCAGTATTGCATCTACGAAAGCAACGTCCCATATAAAAAGGCCCTAAAAGATGGCCTGCCCAACAAGCCGAAAAGCGCAGAACTTCGGATGGCCCATTGATTTTTTCCATAAAATTAAACCCACGCCCAACCAAGCGGCTTGCCCGCTCCGTCCGTTATGGTGAAAAAAATACCGAACATGAACTTGACCGCGCCCAGTTTTTCAATAAAGACCGCCCTGCTTTTGCCCATTTGCGCCGCTTTTTTGGTCTTGCTGGGCAGTTGCAACCCATTCGACGACGAGTTTAATTGCCCAAAATTGGTCGGCAAGGCCAAAACCGGAAAGTACACCATCGAAAAAGTACTGATGAACAATGACCGGTTGAGCAGCTTCCAGTTTTTGGGTTCGCTCAACGGATATGCTTTTCAGGACTTTCGACAACTCGTGAAGACGACCGATGGCGGCGAAAACTGGATGCCAACCAATGTGCCAATGGCCAATTTCCCGCTTTTCCATTTTTCGTCGAGGGACACCGGGTTTGTTGCCCTTTCCTCGTTCGATCAGACCAGTTTTCGTGAAGCATTTGTTTTTTTGAGAACAAATGATGGTGGCCAGACCACAAAAATGATAGGCGACACATTGCTCGGACGGCCATCGGCCATCCATTTTTTTGATGGCACGGATGGTTGTTTCGTGGGCTATTTTCAATATATCGACCCAATAACAGGGGGTTCTTATTTTATTTATGGCCTTTTTTCGACCCAAAATGGCGGCGAAACCTGGGCGCACCATCCAGATGTGCAACCGGGTTTCTCCCAAAAACCGATGTCGTGGGTCAGCAGGTCGGTCGGTTTTTGCCAATCGCAATTTGGCTGGGTCTATCGCACGACTGATGGCGGGCAAAACTGGGTCGCCATGAACGGGTCGACCTTTCTCGGTTTTTTGCCCGACTGCCACTTCTTGGATGAAAATTTTGGCTATTCAATGCTGGCCAATTCGTTCGATTTCAGCGCACCGGGAACGGTTTTTATTACTGAAAATGGTGGACGAACTTGGCAAAGTTGGCCCTTCCCGAATGGGGTTGTCGCCATTCTCGACACCGACAACAACAAAAACGGCCTTTTCGTGGCCAAAAGCACGAAATGCGGCAATGACGGCGCATTTGGCTTTTTTACTTCGTCCGACGGTGGGGCCACAACCGATGAAACCAATCCGCTCGATAATGTTTTTCAATGGGAACCCTGCCATTTTGGCGATCCGAAACAGTTTTTTGTGGTCGTGAACGGCAACCAACTTTTGAAAGTGGTTCGGCAGTAATCCGAATTCCGTAATCGATTTACCTTTCGGCAAGTTTTTTGCCCATTGGCAGACATATTTAATCGGTTACTCTCATGTTTAAGCAATCCCTGCCCGCGTTCGTGGGCCTCTTTTTTGCGCACCTTTTGGCGGCGCAAAGCATCGGCACCTTTCAATCTGTCAGGCCGGGCCCGCAGACCAGCCGCTTTCAATTTCCCGAAAATACGCACACTTTTCAAGTCCTCCTCCGGGCGGGCGAACCCCTCACGACGGGCGGTTCGATGCCCGCGCGGCATGATTTTACGGGCTTTGTACCGGTCGGCGGCAGCTCCGAGAACGGTTTTGTTTGCATCAATGCGGAGGTGAACCCGTCGGGCGACGTGACGGTTTTGGACGTACATTTTGACAAAAAACAAAAAAAATGGCTCGTCGATGCATCCGAAAAAGTTGATTTTGACCCAGTCGAGGGGACGCGCAACAATTGCAGCGGCACCGTCACGCCGTGGGGCACGGTTTTGACCTGCGAAGAAAACAAATCGACGACGCGCCCAAACGCCGCCGGTTTCAACCGTTTTGGCTTTTGCATCGAGATTGACCCGGCAACGAAGACCGTCAAAAACTACGATGGCGGCCTCCCTGACGGCGACAAGATCTGGAAAATGGGCTTTTGCAACCACGAAAACGCCGTCGTCCGCCCCGACCAAAACCGCGTTTTGTACACCGGCATGGACAACCCGCGCGGCTTCCTATATAAATACGTCACCGATTTTGCCGGTGAACTTGGCGCGGGCCGTCTTTTTGTTTTTCAAAAAACGGGCAACGGCCTCGGCCAATGGCTGCCACTGAAAAACTCGACGCCTTCCGATGTGAACCGCACAATCGAGCAATCCGAGGCGATTGGCGCGTCCATTTTCAACGGCATCGAGGATGTTGAGATTGGGCCCGACGGACTGGTTTATTTTGCCGTGAAAGGGGAGGGGCGCGTCTATCGTTTTAAGGATGAAAATTTGTTGAACACCGATTTTTATTCAAAAACCACCCATTTTGAGACCTATTTGGGCGGAATGAGCTATCAAACAGACCCGGCGAGCAAAAAAATGACCCCTTGGGGAGTCGGCAACGATAACCTTGCTTTCGACCCCGAAGGCAACCTTTGGGTCTGCCAAGACGGAAACAGCAACCACATTTGGGTCGTCGCACCGGACCATACCCAGGCGCAACCGAAAGTCCGGCTTTTTGGCATCGCACCCGCTGGCGCGGAGCCGACAGGCCTGACTTTTTCGCCGGACGGGCGGTTCGGCTTTATGTCTTTTCAGCATCCGGCGGATGAAAATTCCGGTTCGCAGCCCGATGCTTTTGGGCAGCCGCAGCGGTTCAGCCGCGATGTCGCGATCGTTTTTGCGAGGAAGGAGTTTTTGGGCAAAAGCCAAAAAACGACGATTGCCGAACCGGAGGCCGAGATTGCGAACCTCGCCGAATGGACAGGCGAAGTGGATGCCCAAACCGTCCGTCTCGCATGGATCACCGAGTCCGAAAACCGCCTCAACCATTTCATCGTCGAGCGGATGACGACGGGCGAAAAATGGGAAACCGTCGGCACGGTCGCGGGTCACGGCACGACGGACAGCGAAAGTTGGTACCAGTTTTCGGACCAAAACCCGTGGCTCGGGACGAACATTTACCGACTTCGGCAGGTCGATTTTGATGGAAATTCAATCCTTTCCGATGTGATCCAAATCGGGTTTTTTCCGAGAAACATGGCAAATGGTGGAAAGATTTACCCAAACCCTGCTTCGCGGGTCATCAACCTTTCATTTTCAGAAAACACGGATGGGCCTGTTGAAGTGATTGTTTTGAACACGCTCGGCGTGCGAAAAATGAACCGTAATTTTCCAGGAACCAACAGTTCGCACTTTTCGATGAACATTGAAAAACTGCGGCCGGGTGCGTATTTTTTGCAAGCACGGTCGGCGGGGAAGGTGTTGATGACAGGGCGTTTTTCGGTCAATTGATTGCAAATGATGGGCAAAACGGCCATAAATTCTACCGCTGGCGCGAGGTTTCACCTCGTGTCC
>JANOQP010000051.1:0-4831 GCA_031414895.1 Saprospirales bacterium | reverse complement strand
TTGAAAAATTCACATTTCTCTCAATCGCTTTGTCTAACTTTATCGAAAGTTCTTTTTTGGACTTCATTTTTCCTCCTTGTTTGGTTGTCTTGCAACTCCAAATTTAGGAGGAATTTTTTTGTCCAATTTTGAGCGGCCTAGCCTTTGGGGCGGGCTTGGCGGTCCGCGATGGTTTTCGGGTGGATTTTGCGACAGATTGGCACCCCATTTTGGGCTTCACACCGGGGGCGACGGTGGTTTGGACGGGGGAGAAAAAGGTCAAAAAAGGGTGAGTTTGCTCGACGAGATGCTGGTTTTTAACCCGAACTGTATCAATTTTGCTCAAAATTTCAAAAAATGGACACGCATTCAAAAATCAACAAATGGCTGCTTTCGATCATCGGGGCTGGGCTGATCATTTTTTGTCTGGTCGGGGCGGGCTTGGCGCTTTCCGAATTGTTTGGCCGACGCGGAGGCCGTTCCGGCAACCAAAACGGGATCATTGTTTCAACCGAACAGGCCCAAAAATTGGTTGCGGACAGTATTCGGAAACAGGTGATATCCCTAAAACAAATGGTTCTTTTGGATTCTGCCAAGCAAGAATTCCTTATTCCGGTGGGCCAAGCGCAACTTGAAAAGGACGAGCACAATTTGGATTTGAAGAGTGGTTCTTATGAGTCCAACAAGTCTTTTCGGTACAATAAATACAGGAACGATGATGGCTCAAATCTGAACAATTTACTGTTTTATGATGGGAAAAACGGGCAGATGAAGCCCTTGTTCAGCGAACGGTTGAGCATTTCGAGGTTTGATATAATATGGAAGGGCATCGGAAAGCCGGTTTTGATATTTTTTACCGATGCTGACTCAAACAAGGACAAGGTTTTGAACAATGACGACCTTGAAAAATTGGCCATTTGGATGACCGGTTGGGAAAAGGTCAAAGTGCTGAACATCCCCGAAAAAACGCCGCTCGACGTGAAATATGATGTAAAAAATTTCCTGGTTTTGGCTTTTGGGCAAGATCGGGACAAAGATGGCACTTTTGAAAATGGGCAAGAACCTGTTCATTTTTATCGCCTGAACCTCACTTGCCCCGACCCACAATGTGTTGATTTTCATCAAGTTGTGGACGATGAAACCCTTAAAATACTTCAGCGAAAGTTGGACGGGTTGTGATGATTTTCAGGCCATTGTTCGCACCAGCCAACAATTTTTTTCAACTTATGCATCAAAGGTCACCATCAACCGCTCCGAGCGCGGGTGCGCCTGACAGGTCAAGATATAGCCGGCCTCGACCTCTTCCGGTTCGAGCGCGTAGTTGATGTCCATTTCGACCTCGCCATCGAGGACGCGGGCCTTGCAGGTGCAGCAAACGCCGCCCTTGCACGAAAACGGCAGGTCGGCCCCGGCCCGCATGGCCGCATCGAGCAATGGTTCGCCCTCGGCGGCGAGCGGGAACATGAACTGTGTGCCGTCCACGATGACGACGACATTGGATTCGAGGTGGTTTTTTGGGCGGGCGGTTTCGACCTGTTTTTTTGGCGCGGGCGTTCCAAAAAGCTCAAAATGCACCTTTTTTGGGTCAATTTCGAGCGAGATCAATGTGTTTTTCAAATCGAACGTCATGTCCTCCGGGCCGCAGATGAAGACCTCGCCCACCGTTTTTGGGTCAAAAAAATGGCGGGCAAACCGCTCGCATTTTTCGCCCGAAAGCCTTCCTTGAAAAAGAGGTGCGCTCAACGTTTCCTTGCTCAAAATATGGTGGATGCTCAACCGTGCCGGGAAACGGTTTTTCAAGGTCTCCAACTCCTCCCGGAAAATGATGCCGTCGAAATTTTTATTGCCATAAAAAAGGATGAATTGACTGTCCAGCTCTTCCAAAAGCACCGTTTTCAGGATCCCTATGATCGGCGTGATGCCGCTGCCCGCCGCGAAACCGAGATAGGTTTTCGCGTTTCCCGCATTCATTTCGGTGAAAAATCGGCCTTGCGCGGGCATGACTTCGAGCGTATCGCCTATTTTTAGAAACCTGTTTGCAAAAGTGGAAAAGCGCCCGTCGTGGACTTTTTTGATGGCGATGCGCAGTTCACCATCGCCCGGTGCGCTGCAAATAGAGTAGCTGCGCCGGACTTCCTCTCCGTCGATTTGGTTGCGCAGGGTCAGGTATTGGCCCTGTTTGAACCGGAATTTTTGGGACAAATCCGCAGGGATTTCAAAAGCAATGGAGACACATTCGGCGGTCTCGCGGCGCAGATCTTTAATTCGGAGCGGATAAAATTTGGTCATTGTTGAAAAGAGCCGGACTTTTTGAAAAGGCTAAAGTAAAAAAGGGTAGCGGTCGAAAGGTTCAACCGCGTTCAAATAGGCGCGGGTCAAAATCGAACGGCACTGTTTCCACGATTTTTACATTGGAATATTCCAGGTGTTGCGGGTTCAACAACAAGTTCCGCTAGTGTGGGACCACAACGGACGGGACCCATAACCCTAGCCCTTTTTGCTCCAGAACCAAACGGCCGCCCATTTTTTTGACAAATGGGGACAGTAGCGGCGAATTGGGGCCCATTTCTGGGAAAGGCTCCCGAAACGTGGCATCGTCGGGAACTTGGATGGAAATGAGCCAAAAATCTTTGGGGCGTTTTCCGAGCGGGACATGAACCAAGCATTCTGCGAGACAGAGTGCGCGGTTTTCGGCGGTGTAGAGGACGGCCACGCCTTTTTCGTTCCAGCGGCCGCCATAAATTTCCGCGCCCTTTCCCGACAAATCGAATTGGTAGGGGGCTTTCGAAAGGCGGAACACGATCATGCGAAAATGCCGTGCTCGATGCGGCCAAGCTCATCATAGAGAATCTTGAGTCCGAACGAATTGTTGAGGAATGTGATCGGTCTCCTGTTGCTCAAGGCCGGGACGGAAGAGTTGAGCCATTGGTGGAAAATCTCGAAGTTGCCAAATACATGCTCACCTTTTTGCGCGACCTGCGCGACCAAAAGCAACCGCTCGGCCATCAGGCCGTTCATCGACCAGACTTGTTCCAATGGGTTTTCTAGTCCCAATATAGCCTGCCATTCTACACTTTGAAATGGGAACGCGCGCGCAATTTCCAAAAATGACTCTCTGGACAGTCCGTCCCGCGATTTTTCGAGCAACAAAAAATCGTCCGTCAACATGGTGGCAATGGCTGCTTGGCTCACTGTATTTTTGTTTGGTAAAATTTTCAAACCGAAAAACTCTCACCGCAACCGCAGGTCCGCGAGGCGTTCGGGTTGTTGAACGCAAAACCCTTGCCGTCGAGGCCGCCCGAAAATTCGAGCGTCGTGTCGAACAAATAGAGGAAGCTTTTGAGGTCGGTGACGACTTTCACGCCATTGTCCTCAAAGGCTTGGTCGTTCGGTTTCGGCTCGTTATCGAAATCGAGTTTGTAGCTCAAGCCGGAACAGCCGCCGGAAATGACCGAGACGCGCACGAAATATTCCGATGCCATTTTCTCGGCGGCGCGGATTTCGTTGATCTTGGATTTTGCGCTTTCAGCAACGTAAATCATTGTAAGTCAATGTTTTAGGCGTGCGCCATTGCCATTTCGGCAACTGCTGCGCCGTTTTTTTCTTTGTAATCTTTGATGGCCGCCTTGATCGCATCTTCAGCGAGAACCGAGCAGTGGATCTTGACGGGTGGGAGCGCGAGCTCTTCCACGATGTCCATGTTGTCGATCGTGAGGGCCTCTTCGATGCTCTTTCCTTTCAGCCATTCGGTGGCGAGTGACGACGACGCGATGGCCGAGCCACAGCCAAAAGTTTTGAACTTTGCATCGGAAATCATGCCCGTTGCTTCGTCCACCTCAATTTGAAGTCGCATCACGTCCCCGCATTCGGGCGCGCCGACGAGGCCGGTGCCGACGTTCTTTTTCGACTTATCGAGGGTCCCGACGTTGAGCGGGTGGTGGAAATGTTCGAGTACTTTATTTGAGTATGCCATTTTTTTAATGATGAATGATGAATGAAAAATGATGAATGGTCAATGCGCCGACCACTCGATTTTCGTCAAATCTATGCCTTCTTGGTACATTTCCCAAATCGGCGAAAGGTCGCGCATATGGTTCACGCCGCCCCGGACAAGCTCGATGGCCTGTTCAACATCTTCGGCTGTCGTGAAACGGCCCAGCGAAAAACGGAGCGAAGAGTGCGCGAGATCGTCGCCGAGTCCCATGCCGACGAGAACGTAGCTCGGTTCGAGGCTTGCCGAAGTGCAGGCCGATCCGCTCGAAAGCGCGATGTTTTTGTTGAATGTCATCATCAAACCTTCGCCTTCGACGTGTTTGAACGAAATGTTCGCGACGTGCGGCATCCGGTGATCGACGTTTCCGTTGATGGCTGTTTCCTCCATTTGCATCAATTCGGTCTGCAAATGGTCGCGGAGTTTTGAGAGGCGGGCGGCATCGACGGCCATTTCGAGCCGGGCGATTTCGCAGGCTTTCCCAAAACCGACAATGCCGGGAACGTTCAGGGTGCCGCTGCGCATCCCACGCTCGTGGCCGCCGCCATCCATTTGGGCCGTGACTTTAACGCGCGGGTTTTTGCGGGAAACATAAAGTGCGCCGACACCTTTTGGGCCGTACATTTTGTGCGCCGTGAACGACATCAAATGCACGCCAACTTCACGGGCGATTGTCGGGATTTTCCCAACGGCCTGCGTCGCATCGGAGTGAAAAAGAACGCCGTGCTTTTCGCAGATCATCGCGATTTCGCGCATCGGCTGGATCACGCCGGTCTCGTTGTTGGCCCACATGATGGATGCCAAAACGGTCGTCGGGCGGATGGCCGCCTCAAATTCGGCAAGGTCGATGAGGCCGTCGAG
>JANOQP010000050.1:0-3816 GCA_031414895.1 Saprospirales bacterium | reverse complement strand
CAATTTTAATTTGCAAAAAATGGATGCAGGAAAGATTGCCATCAGTTGGAACGGCGCGGCGAAAAACCCTTCTTTCTCATTGATTTTCAATGCTTTACGCGAGGGACAACTTTCACGGACGCTCCATTTTGGCGATGAAATCACAAAGCGCGAGGCATTTTTTGAGAATGGCAAATTGGCCGCGCCACAACTTCAATTTTTGGGAAAAACCGCCAGCGAAACCCCGTCTGGCGACCATTTGATTTTGTTCCAAAACAAGCCAAACCCATTTTCTGAAAGCACCGAAATCATCTTTTTTAACCCAACCGCCGGGCCGGTTTTGTTGAAAATCACTGACGCTACGGGGCTGGTTTTGTTCCAAAAAACGGAAGTTTTGGGGCGCGGCCACCATGTTTTTGCGCTGAAAAAAGAGGAATTGGGCACGGCTTCCGGGCTGGTTTGGTACTCGGTGCAGACGGCGGAAGAGAAGGCGGTGCGGCGGATGGTGGTTTTGAGAGATTGAATGGCTTGCCCTATTTTCTAAAAATAAAAACACCGATCCCAGCTGAAAAAACGGCGCCGCTTATTGGCTTTTTGAAAAAAACCGGATGAAACCGGGTTTGAAAATAAACCCCGTTTTGCCGGAGACTGGTTGGGTTTGTCGCCCGCCGGGCCGAAAAACCGAAATATGGAATCAGGCAACCGGGCAAGGTCTCGGCACGGTTTTGAACCTTTTTCTCATCCGAGGCCAATAGCCCGAAACCCGACAGACCAAACGAAAGTGCCGTTTGCCAAGCACCGTTGGAAAAGCATTTTCGCCGCGCGCCGATGCCGGATTCGACCACGGAAACCTTGAAATTGCTTGGCCAATCACCCTTTGCCGAAAACCCTTTTTTTGTTTTTGCTGTAATGGAGAAAATCATGCTCGCGTCGAAGCCCCATCTTTTGTTTTCAGAAAAAAAGATGATCGGCAGGGCCAAATATGGTTTGATGTTTTTGCCAAAACCACCCAACGGGATGGCCTGATTGAGCAAAACCGCCCAACCAAAAGGGTGCAATTGTGGCCCATCTTTTTCGAGCATCGCCACATATCTGTTCGTAAAATTCATCCCTTGGTGCTTTTTGACCCGGATGGGCTGTCCTTCGTGGCTGCCGGGCACCCAATTTGGCATTTTTCGGAGCGCAATCAAATAGGCGGAATCTATCGCCGGGCAGACCGATTGCTCCAATTGAATATCGGTCACTTTTCCATCCAGTTCCACCACGAAGTTCGCAATGACGAACTCGTCGGGACATCCTTTGAATGCGTTGCGGGTAAGCGGGCGCGTGTTTTCGCGCAGGAAAGCGGTAAAGACTTTTTGGCCGCCCGGAAATTCGGGTGGTTTGTCGTCGGCATTGATTGGCGACCAACTTTCCCTGCCTTTGTTCAAGTTCAGGGGCAAGTTCATCCGAACGCGCACCGGGTTTCCGTTTTGCGCACCGGGCAACCAATTCGGCATAAACCGGAGCACACCGAGACAAAACGAATCGAAGGAAGGACAGAGCGGTTTCATTATTCGAACCTCGGTTACGCGCCCGTCTTTTTCGACGACAAAACTGGCCATCGCCTTGCCTTCTGGACATTCGCGAAGGATTTTTTCCGGGGTCGGGTTCATGTTCAAATCCAAAAATGAAAAAAGCGCGGCCTCGCCGCCTGGAAATTCGGGCATCTTTTCCCGATACGATAGGATGGAATCAGGTTTTTGAGCAAGGATAAGTATCGAGAAAAGGGAAAGTAGGTAGGAAAAAAGGATTTTTTTCATGAAATTTGGGCAGATTTTTCCAACAAAACTATGGTCAAATTATCTCATAAAGTCCTCAAGATCAACACAATACCAAAAACCACCAGCCCTGCCCCGACAAAAAAACGCACCTGCCGAATATGGGCCGCTGACAACCAGTGGCCTATTTTTTTGGACAAAAAAACCTTCAAAAGGTCCGTCGCGACGAGCGTGCCGAGCATCCCGGCAAAAAAAACGAGCGTCTCCATGGGCGACCAACCGTTCGGCACGATGACCGTCCCGGTGATGCCGAGCCAGAAAAAAACGGTGAACGGGTTGATGCTGTTGATCAAAAAACCTTTGGCGAAATAGGCGGCGAGGCTGCCGCGATTGGGCAGTTCGGCGTGAAATTCGGAGGCCTTTTTTTTGATAAAATTGACCAGCCCAAAACCGACCAAAAGCAGTCCGCCAATCAGTCCAGCCCATTTTGAAAAACCGGGCCCAGCCGTGAAATCCTGTATTTTATCGACAAAAAGAAGGACGGTAAAAACAAAAAAAAGGTCGCTAACCCAAATGCCCGCCGCGACCGCGAGGCCCGCTTTTTGCCCCCGCTCGATGGCCGCCTGAACGAGCGTAAAAAGCAACGGTCCGACCAAAAACGAGAGCGAAAAACCCAACAATATGCCCTGTAAAAAAATCGGCATGACTCAATTGTTGGGCGTTGAAATGGGCTGTTCCAAGAATTTTTGGACAAGTTTTTCGGCGGTTTTGAGCGCGCTCGGGAGGTCGTCGTTGATGATGGTCTGGTCAAATTTTTGCTCAAAAGTGAGCTCAAAATCGGCTTTTTCGAGCCTTTTTGCCAACGATTCGGGCGTTTCCGTGCCCCGGCTTCGGAGCCGCTCGGCCAAGGTTTCGAGGCTCGGCGGCTTGATGAAGAGCGCGAGGCTGCCCTCCGGATAATTGCGTTTTATGTTGAGCGCGCCCTGCACGTCCACGTCGAAAATGATGTCCTTCTGGAGCGATTTCATGCGCCGGATCTCGCTCATCAACGTGCCGTAAAAACTGCCCGCATAGACCTCCTCCCACTCCAAAAAATCGCCAGCGGCCACCTTTTTTTTGAAATCCTCGACGGCGATAAAATAATAATCTTGCCCCTCGACCTCGTGTGCACGACGTGCGCGGGTGGTCGCGGAAACCGAAAAAGCGAGGCTTGGAAACTTCGAAATCAAGTGCCGGACAATGGTCGTTTTGCCCGCACCCGACGGCGCGGCGACGATTACGAGGCGGACATGGTCTTTTTTCATCGGGCGAAAATAGAAAGTTTGCCCGGCTCAATCCATTGGCGAGGCCGGATTGATTTTTTCCAAAATGCGAAAAGTGAACGGCCACTCGTTTTTTTCGTCGGGCAAATGTTTTTCCCCAAAAATTTGCCGCCATTCGGAGGGGTCGGTTTTCGGAAAAAAAACATCGCCGTCCGGCACTTCGAGTTCGACATCGGTCAAATATAATTTGTCCAAAAACGGCATCGTCTGTTGATAAATCTGCCCGCCGCCGATGACGAAGGCTTCATTTTCGCCATTTTCGAGGCAAATTTCGAGCGCTTCTTCGACCGAACGGGCGACCACCAACCCGGTCCCGATGAAAAACGGGTCGCGGGTGATGACAATATTTGTGCGCTTCGGGAGCGGCCTGCCGATGCTCTCGAAACATTTCCGGCCCATGATGATATGGTGGCCGCTCGTGCATTTTTTGAACCACGCGAGGTCGGCGGGCAGGTACCACGGGATCTGGTTGTCGCGCCCGATAACGCGGTTGCGGGCTTGGGCGACGATGGCGGAGACGAGCATTTTTGGATGGTTTGATTGAAAAGCAGCAGGCGAAATTACAAAAAACGGCTTTTGAAACCCGGTTTTCGAGGTTTGCTTGATGATGGATTTGCTAATTTCGCCCGCTTATTTTCAACAAACTTGTTTTTTGCTCGTGAGGGTCTTTGACCCGATACGCCCTGTTTGCAGGTCTTTGACCTTCATTAGAAAATGTACATTTATATACGCAGGTCAAAGACCTGCAAACGAGA
>JANOQP010000049.1:0-7985 GCA_031414895.1 Saprospirales bacterium | reverse complement strand
GACGACACCCGCATCCGCGAGGCCCTGCCAACGATCAAGCATATTTTAAAAGAAGGCGGTTCGGTCATTTTGATGTCGCACCTCGGCAGGCCGCTCGAAAAATTGAACGCCGACGGCACCATCAACCGCGAAAAGTTCACGCTCCGCCACCTCGTCCCGCACCTCGAAAAGGCGTTGAAAAAGACGCTCCTTTTTGCCGATGATTGCGCGGGCGACGAAGCGAAAACACTTGCCAAAAACCTCAAAAGCCGCCAAGTGCTTTTGCTGGAAAATACCCGTTTTCATAAAGAAGAAGAGGCGGGCGACGAGGCTTTTGCGCAAAAACTGGCCAGTTTGGGCGATATTTATGTCAATGACGCATTCGGGACTGCCCACCGTGCGCACGCCTCGACGACCGTTGTGGCGCATTTTTTCCCGCCCGCGAACAAGTGCTTTGGCTACCTCATGGAGCGCGAGATAACCAATGCCGACCGCGTTTTGAGGACCGCCGAAAAGCCGATCACTGCCATCACGGGCGGCGCGAAAGTGTCCGATAAGATCATGCTGCTCGACAGTTTTTTGGGCTTTGTCGATAATATCATCATCGGCGGCGGCTTGGCCTACACTTTTTTCAAGGCAAAAAACGGCCAGATCGGCAACTCGCTCCTCGAAGCCGACCGCCTTAAAACAGCCAAGGATTTTTTGAAAAAAGCAAAGGCCGCGGGCGTGAACGTCTATTTGCCGAAAGACTCCATTTGTGCCGACAAGTTCGCGGCGGACGCTGCCGTGCAAACCTGCCCGTCGAACAAAATCCCCGACGGCTGGATGGGCCTCGACATTGGCCCGAAGGCCGCCCGCGAATTTTCAAAAGTGGTGAGAACTTCAAAAACCATCCTTTGGAACGGCCCGATGGGCGTTTTTGAGATGCCCGCTTTTGCCGAGGGCACCAAAAAAATCGCGAAGGAAGTGGCCGCCGCGACCAAAAAGAACGGTGCGTTCTCGCTCGTCGGCGGCGGCGATTCGGTCGCGGCGGTCAACCAGCTCGGCCTCGCCAAAAAGGTCAGTTTCGTTTCGACCGGCGGCGGCGCGATGCTCGAATACCTCGAAGGCAAGGTGCTGCCGGGCATCAAGGCGATCCGGGAATGAAATCGATCACGAATTGCAGATCGCGGATCGTGGACTGGGGCGGCAAACACGACCCGCAAACGGGTTTGAAAAGCAAGTTCCGCGTCCCGTATCCCAAAATCTGCATCCTTTTGGCCTGTTCGCTGCACATCGGCCTGCGGGTCGATTTCAGTTTGCCGCCGCTCGAAGATGCGGCGATGTTGATGCGATATGCCGAAAACCTGGGCCACGGGCGGGGCTTTGTCTACAACCCCGACGGCCCGGCGGTCGATGGCGCTACCGATTTTTTGACCGCCATTTTGCTCGGCGGGCTGGTCAAATTGGGCATCGGCATCGAATGGGCAACGCGCGGGCTGATCGTTTTCGCACATATTTTCACGGCACTCCTTATTTATGGGACGATCCGGGTTTTTCACCGGGAAAACGGTTGGCTGGCGCTTGGGCCGGCCCTTTTTTTTGCCGTCGGCAATGGGGCGAGCTTTGTCAGCAGCTATTTCGCCGCGCCCGTTTTTGCGCTGGCCGTGGCGGTTTCATGGTTTTTTGTGTTGAAATGCTGCCAAAACGGGGCGGGCCGGGGCGATTTTTTCAAGTTCGGATTGGCCGCGCTGGCGATGGGGATGGTCAGGCCGGAAGGGGTTTTTATGGCGGTTTTTATGTTGATGGCAGTTTGGGCGCGGATGGGAAGCGGCTTTTTTCAGAGAAAACTGCCTGCTTTTTTATGGGCATCCGTGCCGCTGGGGCTGGCTTATTTCTGTTGGCGTTTGCAATATTTCGGGCACCCGCTGCCCAATCCATATTATGTGAAGGGCCTTGGCCAATGGCAATTTGGCAACCTGCTCGTATCGGCGAAGGCTTTTGCGCTGTTTTTGTTCCCGCTGTTGCCGTTGTTTTTCATCGGTTTTTTTGAAAAAAAGGCGCGGCAAGAAGTGGTTTTTCCGCTCGTCCCGATTGTCGGTTTTCTCGGAATTTGGGTGCTTTTGTCGAACGACATGAACTGGCACTATCGATTTCAATACGCCATTTTACCGATCGGGCTGGTGCAGTTTCCGGCCATTTGGCGGGCCATCGAGGCCGCTTTTTTGAAAAACAAAGACCGCTTTTTGGGATTTCGTTTTTGGAAAGAGGTGCTGTTTTGCGCCGCGCTGGTCGGGCAACTGGTCATTTTCAACCGCTCGACGGTCAACCAAAAAGGCGGGAGCATCCACAAAATCGCGAAGGAATTGCAGCAATTCGCTCCAAAAAAATACAAAATGGCCGTCTCCGAGGCCGGGCTTTTGCCGTTTTATTCAACTTGGGAAACCCTCGATGTTTGGGGGCTCAACGATGCCCGCGTGGCGCATTCCCCGACGGGGATCACCGCCGAAAGGCTGGCCGAATTTGGGCCGGACCTGATCGTGGTCTTTGCCCATTTTTCGCCGCAGGGCGACCTATATTTGGAGGGCGACAAATGGTACGCGATGTGCAAAAAAACCGCCCGCTTTGCCGTGGAAAACAAGTTTGAACTCGTCGCCTGTTTTGGGCGGACGCCCGAAAAAGCCTATCATTTTTACCTGAAAAAAGATTGCCCTGATTTTTTGGCCATCGAAATGGTCATTGCCGGGCAGCCGTTTTTGGACAAGGGCGAGGTGCTTTTCGATTTCAAAAATCAAAAAAAACGTTTCCCCTCCCGGCTCATTTTGCGCAACAGCGGCGAGCACCGATAGCGGTCGTCGAGGTATTCGGCGTGGAGCGCGTCCATTTTTTCGACGACCTGTTCGATGCCCAGTTCGTCGGCCCAGGCGAGGAGGCCCTTTGGGTAATTTACGCCGCGCGTCATGGCCAGTTCGATGTCGTCGCGGCTGGCAACGCGGAGGTAGAGCACGTCGGCGGCCTCGTTGATGAGCATGACGAGGATGCGTTTGAGGATCTCGCGGCCCTGTTCCTCATTTTCTACGGGGGCGGGATTGATGGCATTTGGACGATAATCATAAAAGCCGCGCCCGGATTTTTGGCCGCAAAAATGGGCATCGACGAGCCGCCGTTGGGTGAACGACGGTTTGTAGCGCGGGTCGCAAAAGAACTCGTGGAAGACGGTTTCGGTCACCTTAAAATTGATGTCGTGGCCAATAAAATCCATTAGTTCGAACGGCCCCATTCGGAAATTTCCCAATTTTTTCATCGCCCAATCGATCGTCGGGAAGTCGGCTATGCCCTCTTCCATGATCCTGATCGCCTCGCCATAATAGGGCCGCGCAACTCGATTGACGATAAAAGCGGGCGTGTCCTTGCACAAAACCGTGGTTTTCCCCCATGAATCGACCAAACGGCGGGCGGTCTCGGTGACGCGCTCCTCGGTCTGAAGCGCGGGGATGATCTCGACGAGCCGCATGATGGTGGCCGGGTTGAAAAAGTGGATGCCGATGACGCGCTCCGGGTGTCGGAGCTGGGCGGCGATGGCCGTGATCGGGAGCGAGGAGGTGTTGGAGGCCAAAATGGTGTTTGGGCTGGCGGTTGCTTCGAGGCTGCGGAGGGCAATTTGCTTCGCTTCAAGGTCCTCGATGATGCACTCGATGATGAGTTCGCACTCACCGAGGGACGACATGGAATCGCCAAATTTGATCCGGCTGAACAGCGCGTACGAGTCCGAATCGCTCATTTTCCCCTTTTCGACAAGGAAGCGGAGGTTTTCCTGGATCCGTTTCGCCGCACGGCCCATCGCTGGGACAACGATATCGTACAAAACAACTTCGTGGCCCGCCGCCGCCGCGACCTGCGCAATGCCGCTGCCCATTGCGCCCGCGCCGAGAATGCCTATTTTTTCCATTGGAGGATTTTTTTAAAAGAGGGGCGAAAGTAGCTTTTCCCCCATTTTATTGGACGAAGAATAAATTTTGGGCCAATGGCCATAGTTTTGCCGCCGGTTTTAAGTCAATGAGAAAATGGTCTATTTAACGAGGATAGAAAAATTCAATGCGGCGCACAAACTTTGGGTCGCCGATTGGTCGGAGGCCGAGAACGATGCCGTTTTTGGGAAATGCGCCAACCGCAACTGGCACGGCCACAATTACGCGCTGCACGTCACCGTCAAGGGCCGGCCCGACCCGATGACCGGGTTTATCATGGACGCGAAAAAGCTGTCCGCTGTCATAAAAACCCATGTCACCGACCTCCTCGACCATGCCAATTTGAACCTCGACGTGGCCTTTATCCGCCCCGGCCTGCAACCAACGACCGAAAATCTGGTTATCCTCATCTGGCAGCAATTGGCCGCAAACGTGCGCTCCGAAAACTGCCAATTGCACCGCATCCAGCTCTGGGAAACAGACACGATCTATGCGGAGTATTTTGGGGAATAAACCAATTTTCAAAAAATGGCATACAAAAAGACCGACCAATACGACGAAGCGGTTACCAAAAACCTGATGCTCGGCTACCAGACCATGCTCGAACAGCTCGGCGAGGACAAAGACCGCGAAGGCCTGTTGAAAACACCCGAACGCGCCTCGAAGGCCATGCAGTTTTTGACGCAGGGCTACCAACAAGATGCCCGGCAAATACTCGAATCGGCCAAATTTCGGGAGGATTACAGCGAAATGGTCATCGTGAAGGACATCGAGGTGTATTCGCTCTGCGAGCACCATTTGCTCCCGTTTTTTGGCAAGGCCCATATCGCCTACATCCCGAACGGCCATATCGTCGGCCTTTCCAAGATCCCGCGCGTGGTCGATGTTTTCGCCCGCCGTTTTCAGGTGCAGGAAAGGTTGACGCTCGAGATCCGCGACATCATCCAAGAAGTTTTGAAACCGCACGGCGTGGCCGTCGTCATCGAGGCTTCGCACATGTGCATGATGATGCGCGGGGTGCAAAAACAGAACAGTTCGACCACGACCTCCGCTTTTTCGGGCGAATTTGAAAAGCAGGAAACGCGCAACGAGTTCCTGAACCTCATTAAGTGAGGTCAAAGTCGGCGAGGTTTTAAAACCTCGCCGACTTTCTTAAAAAACACAAAACCCGTCCTTTATTTGCGCCCGGTATTTCACCGATCATCAAAACCACCGACTGATGCGCGCATACATTTTCCCCGGGCAGGGCAGCCAATTCGAGGGGATGGGCCTCGATCTTTACGAAACCGACCCGCTCGCGAAATCCCTTTTTGATGAGGCCGACCAGATTTTGGACTGGTCGATTTCCAAAATAATGTTCACCGGCACCGCCGAGGAACTTACCCAGACACGGGTCACGCAGCCCGCCGTTTTCCTCAATTCGATCGTCCGCGCAATACTTTTGGGCGACGGTTTTCGGCCCGGTGCGGTCGCCGGGCATTCGCTGGGCGAGTTCACCGCATTGGTCGCGGCGGGCGCATTGAGTTTTGCGGACGGCCTCCGACTGGTCGCAAAACGCGCCGATGCGATGCAAAAAGCCTGCGAAAAAGTGGACGGCACGATGGCCGCCGTCCTCGGCATGGACGACGCGGCGGTCGAGCAAATTTGTGCCGAAACCGCCCGCGAAACGGGCGAGGTGGTGGTCGCCGCCAATTACAACACGCCGGGGCAGCTCGTTATTTCGGGGTCGCGGGCCGGTATTTTGGCCGTCGAGCCGATGTTGAAAGCGGCGGGGGCAAAGCGCGTTTTGGTGCTTTCGGTCGGCGGCGCGTTCCATTCGCCGCTGATGCAACCGGCACAGGACGAGCTTCGGAAGGCGATCGAGGGGACGGTTTTTTCAACGCCAAATTGCCCCGTTTATCAAAATGTGGACGCAAAACCGCATACCGACCCGTCGAAAATAAAGGAAAACCTGATCGCCCAACTGACCGCGCCCGTACGCTGGGCGCAAATTGTGGAGAACATGGCCGCGGCCGGCATTGTACATTTTACCGAAATAAGTGGCCCTAAAAGTGTCCTGAAAGGGATGGTCGCGAAAATCGCGAAAGAGGCGGTCGCGGACTCGATCTGAACATTTCCAATTTCAAATACACCCGGCCATGGCAAATCAAAAAAAGCCCCAACCATCCATCAGCCCCGCCAATTACATCAAACAAGCTGCGCGAAAAGTGCCGATCCACGAGGTTTTGAGCGATTACGGGACGCACGACGACACGCTCGTCCAATTTTTTGTCCTCCGAAAAAAGGTGAGCGGAAACTATATTTTGGGCGGATATATAGTCGATACGGGCTGCCTCGGACTGAAAAGCACCCATTTTCGGCATTCTTTTACCCAAGATGATCTAGATGATTATTTGGAAAACATGATCGATAGGTCCATGCGGAACATCCGAGCAATAGACCCAAACCTTGCCTTCAACGTGATCTACGGCGCGATCGAATACGCCGAGGACCTCGGTTTTAAGCCCATGGACAAGGATTGGGCCATTACCCAGTTCATTTTGCCGACCATCGATGATATTGAATATGTCGAGGTCGAATTTGGGAAGGACGGAAAGCCCTTTTACCTGAACGGCCCTTTCGACAATGTGAACAAGGTTTTGGCCACGCTCACCAAAAGTGTCGGGGCCGGCAACTTTGAGTTCATTGCCCAAATTGGGTGATCTTTTCAGGCCGGCCCGATCATCCAGCCGACCGTGATGTGCAGCCCCCGTTGTTGCTGAAAAGGCAGCAATTCCCCCCTTTTTGTCAAATAAGGCGAGACCGAAACCGACCCATAAAGCCCCGCCAGAAATTGCATCCCGATGCCGACGCGGCAGCCGAAGCCCGTTTTTTTGGCCAAAAATTCGGCGGGCGTGAAGTCCTTGCCGCCCTGGATTTGCCCGGAGGCGCGGCCCACAAATGCGCCACCCAGCAAAAAGGGACGCTGATATCGGCTTTTCAGATAGTATTTGAAATCGGCGCGGCCCTTCCATTCGCTCAAAACATAGGTGAAGTCCTCGAACGGTGTTTGGACTGCCTTGCCCAGCAAATCGCGCATATTTGTGTACGAAAACTCGGCCTGCACGACCGCCCGCCGGGTCAGCGGGACCTCGAGCCACGCGCCCGCTTGGATGGATTGGATGTTCGTGACTGTCCCCAAAAACCAGCCGGCCCGCGCCGAAATGGCCGCCAGTTCGTCATAATCTTGCCTTTTTACCTTAAAAAGATTGCGGTTGACCAAAAAACGCTCTGGCTCAAAACGGTTCCACGGGACGGTGTCGGGCAGTTTTGTCGGGTTGGTGAGGACGTTTATTTTTCCAAAAAAATTGCCATCGGCATGGCGTGTCTGGAAGTTCGGGTCGAACTCGGCGAGGGCCATCCGGACAGAATCGAGCGGGACCTCGAGCAGTTTTTTATCATCAACCAATTGGATAAAATTCCCGGCCACGGTGGTCTGCCCGACAAAATCGCCGTTGAGCAAAACAGCGATCGGGTTTTTGCTCGGCAGGTCAAATTCGGAGGCCGTGAACTTCAACAAATCGGCCATGCTGCGAATTGGCAGCCGCTGGACCTCGCTTTTGAAATAGGTCTTTTGTGGGCGTTTTTCGTTGATCGGATGAAAGATGGGGCCTTCTTCCTGTGCAAAAACGGGGGCGGCGATGCAAAGGGCGAGGAGCGGGAGCAGGTGTTTTTTCATGTTGAAGGTAATTTTCGCTGAAAAAAAATGGTCGAGAATGCGGCCGCTGGCGCGAGGCTTTGTAATCTACGACGTGAAGTTGTACAGGCTTTCAACGACATAAAGTTGTAAATCCAATCAGCCCCTGCGGGGCGAAATGTTGGCAGAAACTGCACTAATCGAACGTTTTCATAAGCCCCATCGGGGCGAAATGTGAGCATCTGAATAACATTCCGCCCCGATGGGGCAATGTCATTGACTTAAGCATTTTTTTCAATTGCCACAGGCTTCAGCCTGTGGGAAAAGTTGGCTAATTTGCTCGGCTTTAGCCAAAATTCGGCTAAAGCCAGATTGAATTTCAC
>JANOQP010000048.1:0-6882 GCA_031414895.1 Saprospirales bacterium | reverse complement strand
CATCAAGGGCGTCGCCCTGTTGACGGCCCTGACCGTCATCGCCGAGACCAACGGCTTCGAACTCATCGAGAACAAGAACCAACTGGTCTCCTATGCCGGCTACGATGTGGTCGAGCGGCAGAGCGGCTCCTCCCTCAACGGCAAGACCCGGATCTCCAAAAAGGGCAATTCCCATATCCGGAAGGCCCTCTATTTCCCGGCATTCACCGCCGTGCGCCACGAGCCGAAAATGGGCAAGCTCTACGAGCGGATCCTCGAAAAGAACCCGAAGGTCAAGATGATCGGAGCGGTCGCCGTCCAGCGCAAGCTCCTCGTCCTTATCTACACCCTCTACAAAACCAACAAGCCCTATGACGCCAACTACGAACAGAAAAAGGCGGCGGCCTGAAAAAAAAGTAGGCAGGGGCAAGCCCCCACCTACGCTGCATCGCTGGCGGACCAACGTGCTTCTTTAAGCGTCAAAACTACGAACAGCGTTTCAAAGAACTTTTCGGACTCAACCAAAATTAATTCGGTTCGATGCCTTGGTTTTTAACACAGCACCTATGTGTTAAATAGTTACAATAATAATTACATCTTTTCGAGCGTGAACCCAAAAGTGCTGCCCTGCCCGGCTGTCGAGCGGACGTTGATGGTCTGGTGGTGCGCCTCGATAATGTGCTTGACGATGGCGAGACCGAGGCCGGTGCCGCCGACATCGCGCGAGCGGCTCTTATCGACCCGGTAAAAACGGTCGAAAACATGGTTCAAATGTTCCTCGCCAATACCGAGGCCGTTGTCCGAAACCTCCACGAGGAGGTAATTTTCGAGGTCGTAAAAGCTGATTTTCGTTTTCCCGCCCGCTTTTCCATATTTAATTGAGTTGTGGACGAGGTTGATCAAGACCTGTCGAATGCCCTCTTTGTCGGCCCGGACGCGCCAATGTTGGTTCGCGCCCTCCTTAAATATCAACCGGATTTTCCGCTCGCTTGCCCGGATTTCGAGGTCCAAAAAAACCTCTTGGCAAAGCAGGTGGAGGTCAAATTCGCGCAGGTCGAGCATTTTATCGCCCAGTTCGAGCCTGTTTATGGTTTCCAGGTCCTCGACGATGGCTTGCAGGCGTTCGACATTTTTTGCGGCGCGCTCCAAATAATTGACATTGATGGTCGGGTCGTCGATGCCGCCGTCCAAAAGCGTGTGGATAAAACCCTGGATCGAAAAAATGGGCGTTTTCAGTTCGTGGCTGATATCGCCAATATATTGACGGCGATAAGCGGCCATGCGCTCCATTTCCTCCAACTCTTTTTCGCGGTCGGCGGCCCATTCCGTGACCTCGCGCTCGACATCCTCGATCACGTTTGAGCGCATATCGATTTTTCCCTCTTTAAAATCCGGGGACGATTTATGGCGGTGGATGATCTTATAGATCAGTTTGATCCGGCGAAAAATATAGAACCGGACGAAGTAATAATTGGCCAAAAAATCGATCGCGACGGCGATCAAGACCAGCAAACCGATGCCCCGCGCCGAGATTTTCAGGAGCCCAAAATAATCGAGCCCAACGATGACGAGCGTATAAAAAACGGCGGAGGTGATGGCCGCCACGAGGGCCAATTGTTCCGGGGTCTGGTTTTTGCCCCGCAGCTCAAAATTCGAATTTATAGCCAATGCCTTTGAGTGTTTTGATGTAATGTTCCCCGATCCGCTCGCGCAATTTGCGGATGTGCACGTCGATCGTGCGGTTGCCGACGATCACGTCGTTGCCCCAAATTTTGGCAAATATCTCTTCCCGCGTGAAAACTTTCCCCGGTTTCGATGCCAAAAGCCAAATGATCTCAAATTCTTTTTTCGCCAGTTCGATCGCTTCGCCCGCCCGATAGACCAGCACTTTTTGTTTGTCGATGACGAGGTCGTGAAGTTCGATGATGTCCTGTCCGTCTTTCGCATCCGCGCCACGTTCGAGCCGCCGGAGCAATGCTTTTACCCGGCTGATGAACACGCGGGGCCTGATCGGTTTGGCGATATAATCGTCGCCGCCGACATCGAGCGCGGCAATTTGGGTGAACTCCTCGTCGCGGGCAGTCAAAAAAGCAATGAGCGTCGCGCCAAATTTTGGGTCGGCCCGCAATTGCCGGCAGACCTCCACGCCGTCCATTTCGGGCATCATGATATCGAGCACAATGAGGTCGGGCATTTCCTTTGCGGCGACCGCGAGTGCCTGTCGTCCATCGGCGGCGGTGGAGATTTTGTAACCCTCTTTTTGCAGGTTGTACCGCAAAAACTCCAAAATATCAGGCTCGTCGTCCACTAAAAGTATTTTCCACGGCTTTGTCTCGGTCATTGTTTTGGTGATTTTTTTGTGAAATTTTGGCCGAAGGTAGTCCGATGGCACGGGGCGGCGGGTTAAGTTTGTGTAAAGTCGCCCGGTGTCCCGGAAACTCATTTTGGGTGAAATGGCGGCGGGAATAATTTTCCGCAACGGTTGGGCGGCAATTTTTCCACCCGGCCCGCCGTTCTCCACCCATTGTTTTAGCAAAAAAATCCGGTCAAAACTATGCGCCCTCTCCTTTTCCTGACCTTCGCCCTCGCCCTTTTTTTGGTTGAAAAAACCACGGCGCAGCCCAAAAAGGCGATGCCCACCATTTCCAAAAAAGACCTCGGGAAATTGACGGACATCGGCGACTCGCTCCAAATTTTGGGAAAAACGATGCTCACAGATTCGGTCGGCGACCATCGTTTTGCGGCCTGCCACGCAATCTTGCCTTTGTTGAAATCAGCGCTCGAGATCGAAAATTCCTTCCAGTTCAAGTTCCCGGCGACGAAAACGATCAGCATCCAATACCCGTCGGATTCGAGTTTTCGCATATTCACTTGGCAACTTTTTGTCGATGATTCGACCTACAAATATTACGGCGGCATACAGACGGCTGGCAAGGAAACCGAATTTTATCCGCTCAATGACCGCTCCGACGACCTCGCCGATGAGCGTTTCGAGGCACTTTCGCCCGAAAAATGGTACGGCGCACTTTATTACCGGATCACCGAACTTGATGGCCGCGAGGGCAAAAAGTACCTCCTTTATGGCTTCGATGCCTATCGTTTTTTTGAAAAAAGAAAAATCTTGGACGTGCTGACCTTCCGCGACGGGAAGCCCGTTTTTGGTGCGCCCGTCTTCAACCGGAGCATCGCCTCGGCGCGGGGCGTGCCGGAAATGCGCCTCATTTTGACCTATTTTGCCGAGACAAACGTCAGCCTGAACTTCGACGAACAATATGGGATGATCCTTTTTGACCACCTCATCCCGGCGCAAAACCCGTTCGAGGGCGGCACGACGAACGTCCCGGACGGCAGTTATGAAGGTTTCAAGATCAAAAACGGGAAGCTCGAATACATCACCAAAGTGTTCAACGACTCGCAGGAAGAGGCCCCGCGGCCCGTGCCGGTGCTGGACGGACGGAAGGGGAAAAGCATTTTTGGGAACTGAAATTTCCGCTTTCTTCGCGGCATGAATCCACACAAAATTACCCTTCCGCAGACCCGACATTTTTACGACCTCGGCGAACCTGGGCCGGGCATCAAAAGGCTTTGGATCGTTTGCCACGGCTACGCGCAATTGGCCGATGTTTTCCTCCAAAATTTCAGCGAACTCGACGACGGCACCAATCTCGTCATCGCGCCCGAAGGCTCAAATATTTGGTACAGAAAGGGTTTTGACGGGCCCGTCGTGGCCAATTGGATGACCCGCCACAACCGCCTCGATGCCATCGAAGATTATGCAGTTTTTTTGCAAACCGTTCATAATCAATACGTTGCGCAGCTCGCGCCCGACGTGAAGATCATTTTGCTCGGCTTTTCGCAGGGCACGGCGACCATCAGCCGCTGGATCATGGCGCGTCGCCCGGTTTTTCACCACCTCGTTTTGTGGTGCGGGCTTTTCCCGGAGGACCTCGACTATCGGGCTGCTGCCGGGTATTTTTCCGATAAAAAATTGTGGCTCGTCTATGGCTCTTCCGACCCATTTTTGACCGCCGAGCGGATGGCCGCGCACGAAGATTTGATCGAAAAAAACAAGTTGGACGTGGCCGAAAAAACCTTTCCGGGCGAGCATGAGATTGACCGGGAAATGTTGTTGGGGTTGCTGAAAAATTTGAATTGAGTGATAGGACGATGCCCTATCCTAACCGATTTCGCCCCGTTGGGGCTTTTAATAAAAATGCCAACTCATTGATTTTCAACGAGTTGGCATTTTTATTTACCCCAAAATACTAAATTTTCAGAGCCGCAACTTCTGCTTCAAATCCTGCGGGATGGCATCTTTGTGCACCATAAAGCTCATCGTTTTGTACCGAAAATACGGCGCGGAAACATAGAGATAGCCCTTCGTGTCCTTGTTGATGGCAGTCCCCCACGAGTTTTTGACGATATAATAGGTCGTGCCGTTTTGGTCCTTGGCTGTCCCGGTGATGTGCATCCCGTGGTCGTCGGTCGTGGTCAGTTCGTCAAATGCCTTTTGGCGGTCCTGTTGCGAGACCCAACGCTCTTTGTGCGGCGACTTGAACAGCGAATCCTTTTGCGGCTGCGTGAGGTCGTCCCATTTTTCCTCGGGCATGATGGCAAGGCCCTCTTTCATGGCGAATGTTTTTTCGGAAACATCGCTTGCCCAAAGCACCGAAAAATTTTTGGCGATCGCGTTGTCGGCGATGAGCTGAAAATCGTCTATTGGCACATTATAAAACAGTCCGTTCGAGTAGTTGTCGGCCACTTCCAGCACGAACGGTTTCCAGAACGGGTGGTGCGTGTAGCTCGTGAAGGCCACATAATCGTCCGTTTTCAGGCCGAGGTTCTGGAAATAGGTCTGCGGCGTGTATTTTTTTCCCTTGACCTCAAATTCGGTGGGCGGCGCGCCAAAATACCCATCGATTGCGCCCTGATAGGCTTTGAACCAATGTGCCGAGAGTGCTTTGCCGTCAGCAGATTTCACGAACGCCTCGAGCATCGCTTTCAGCACGGCCTCCATTTCGTTGTGGTTCGGCTTGTCCTCGCCCGAGGGCATCCCGGCAAAAGCGGATTGCGGGACGAGGCCATATTTGTCGATCATTTGGAGCACGTCGTGGTTTTCGGCGCCCTGCCCAAACTGCGTCGCGCCCTGCCGACGGACGTAATTGAGGCCCTTTTCGAGATAGGCGGCTCGGCTGACGTACATTTCCGAAAGGTCAAATTCGCCCTTTCCCTCGCGCATCAGCTCGCTCTCAAAAAAAGAATGTGTCGAATAGACCCAGCAGGTGCCGCTTTTGTACTGGTTTTTGACCTCGGTCGTGCCAAGTTGCTTGACCTCCTTGAACTCGTAGCCGTTGATCTTCGAGGGCAGCGGGCCGGAGTCGGCATCGACCTGCGCGTTCATCGAAAAGGCAAGCCCGGTGGCCAGCGCAAGGGTGGACAGTTTTTGAAAAATCATGGTGGTGATGGATTTTTTTTGAAAAAAATGATGGGCGAAAGGTAGCCAAGCGGTTTCCCTTCGGTGAAGTTTTGGACAAATTGACCCAAAATTGGCGCGAACTGGCCAAATGCACGCTCAAAATCACGCCCGGCCACGGAACATGACGATCAGCACGATGCCGACCAGCACCAATGCGGCGAGGACAATCAGGGAAAGGGAATACGGTTTTGGTTTGCGCTCAAACATGGCATTGATTTTTAAATTTTAAAAAAACAGCTTCGCGAGGACAAAATTTCCGGCGAAAACCGCACGATTACACCTCAAAAAATTCGTCATTTGCCAATAAAAAAATACCCAACAATGACGCTACAATCATTCGCCGAACTAATGAAATCCGGCATGCCGCTCCCAGAAGTGGACGCCGAACTCGGCAAGGAAATCCAATCAAAACTCTCCGCCCTCGGCATCCTCGACCCGCCCATCGGGCAGCGCGAGGACGAAACTTTCGGCCCATTGTCCGAAGACGACGGCCTCGTTGGGAACTACACGGTGGCGATGATGACCATTTTTGCGAAGCGCGCAAAAGTAGTTTTCAACAACAACCTCCTCACCCCCGCCATCGCAAAAGCATTGATAAATGCCGACCCGGCCACGTTTTACCCGCTCGTCCTCACGCCAAACCCGAGGGACCGCAACGACGGGCCGCAGACAAAGCTCGCCATGCGGATCTGCAAGTACATGATCGCGAATGGCCAATGGATCGCCCGCGCGCCCGGTTTTTACAATATCGTCTACCTCGAGGGCGCGGACAAGGACGGCACGCTCAATGCCGATAAGTTCAACGAATGGAACGACCGCCGTGTCGTTTTTATGATCAATGCCCTCGGCAAGCCCGAAATTGTGCTCAATGCAGTTGGCACGACCGAGCCGGGCAAGTTTTATACCGACAACCCGCTCAACCCCGGCGGCGCGGCGCGGATTGCTTTTGGCCAATACAAGGCCTGGTCGCTCGGCTTTCATCAGGGCAAAAGCACGCATCCCGCGCTCGTGCAGGTCGGTTTCGTGAAGGTCCATCGCGACAAGGACAAAAATGCAAAACGGACGAACGACATCATCGACATCGGGACCAATTTTGGGGTCAATCAGCACATGGCCTTCAACGCCGCTGTTGTCGGAAAATGGAGCGCGGGCTGCCTCGTCGGGCAGGACAAAACGGCGCACCTCGATTTTTTGAAAATCGTCAAAACAGACCCGCGGTTCAAGCTCACGGCGAGCTATAAATTCGTATCAAGCGTGATTGCGGCGGACGATTTGTTAAAGCAAGTTCCGCTTTTTAAATAATTACGGCCGGCGGCGAACGGCGGACCGCGAAACGCCCCGACCTCGTGCCCCCCTAGCCCTCCAACCATACAGAAAAAGAAAAATAAAAAAAAAAGGCGGAAAAAAAAGAACAGACACAACAACGG
>JANOQP010000047.1:0-4895 GCA_031414895.1 Saprospirales bacterium | reverse complement strand
CAGGCGGGCCGTGCTTCAGCGGGTTCGGAACATGAGCCTAGCTTTTGGCTGTTCAAAACCTATGGTTTCTATGTGAATTTTCTATGAATCTATGTGTTAAAAAAGTTGTTGACGGTTTAAAGAACCATTCGGGCCGGGCTTTTTTTGTCAAAAAAACGCGCACAAACCGTTCCTTTGCGCGACCGGCCATTTCCCATTCGCCAAAAATTTGAGCAACCATGAAACACGCCACCGCACCCTTTTTTTTGATAAAAACCGTCCTTTTGACCCTTGCAGTTTGCGCCCTCGGGTGCAAGTCCGTCCGGCCAACGGGGCTTTTTGTTGAAAAAAACGCCCCCGAAAAACCCGATTATTCCAAAACCGAAAACTGGGCTGCCCTACCCGACCGCAACGATGCCGCCGACCGCATCCCGGAAGGTCAAAAGGACGGTCAGGCGACCGCCGGAGTGGACGTTTTTTTCATTCACCCGACCACCTTCACGCGCTCGAAACGCGGCGAAATAAACTGGAACGGCGACCTCCTCGACCAACCCTTGAACAAAAAAACAGACCGCGCCATCGAATTTCAGGCGACCATTTTCAACGGCGCGGCGAGGGTCTTTGCGCCCCGCTACCGCCAAACGCACCTCCAAAATTTTTACCGGAAAGACCGCCCCGACGACGCAAAGCGCAGCCTCGCCCTCGCCCACGAGGATGTCCGCGCGGCCTTCGATTTTTATCTAAAAAACCACAACAACGGGCGGCCCATCATCATCGCCGGGCATAGCCAAGGGGCCTATCACGGCTTGTTGTTGCTCAAAAATTATTTTGACGAAAAGCCGCTCGGGGCCCAATTGGTCGCTGCCTACCTGCCCGGATGGCCCGTCCCGAAGGCTTTTTTGAAAAATATCAGGCCCTGCGAAACGCCCGACGAGACCGGTTGCCTCTGTTCGTGGCGCACCTATAAGCGGGGCGCGGAAAAGATAAAATGGCTGCAAGGCCCCGATATCATCGCCACAAACCCGATCCTCTGGACGACCGAAGCGGGGAAATGTGCCCCAAAATCGGCATCAAAGGGGGCCGTCCTTCCCAAAATGCGCATTTATCCGCAGCTTTGCGATGCCGAGGTGCACGATGGTTTTTTGTGGACCTCGCGCCCAAAATTCAGGGGCAGCGTGTTTATTCGCACCAAAAACTATCATCCGGGCGACTTCAATTTGTTCTATTTGGATGTCCGGGAAAATGCCGCGTTGCGGGCAGGTGCTTTTTTGAAAAAATGATCCTATGAAAAAATTGCTTTCTGTCGAGGACGAAAAAACGGTCGTCGAGGCCATCCGATGGGTCGAGCGGCGGTCGTCGGGCGAGGTGCGCATTTTTGTGGAAGCGTTTTGCCCCGATTCGCCGCTCGAGCGAGCCGCCGCCCTTTTCGCAAAAAACGGCATGGACAAGACCAAATACCGCAACGGCGTCCTCATCTACCTCGCCCACGGCACGCGCGAAATGGCGATCTGGGGCGACGAGGGCATCCATGCGCGGGTCGGGGCCGATTTTTGGTCGCTCGAACGCGATATTTTGCGTCAGCATTTCAAAAAAAACGAGTTCGCAGAGGGGCTTTGCCGGGTCATCAGACAGGTCGGCGACCAGTTGGAGGCGCATTTTCCGCACGAGCCGGGCGATGTGAACGAGCTGCCTGACGAGATTATTTATGGATAATAAGGGAATGTGGGAATGTGGGAATGAGATAAATGGCGGCGCCCCCAAATTTTAACAATCAGCTTTCAGCATTCAGAAAATTATTGGATGAATTTCAAAAAGCAAACTTTCAAAATGGTCGTTTTTTTTGATAAACGATTGATTATCAACTGTTTGAAAACGGGTTTGCTCACCGTTTTCACCTTTGGGAACCTCATCGGCCAACCGCTTTTCCCGGAAAAGCCCAGCCCCGCGGTCTTTGTCCACGACTATTCCGGCTGGCTCACGCCCGATGAAAAACTGCGCCTCGAAACGCGCCTCCAACATTACGAGGACTCAACTTCTACCGAGATTGTCGTGATGATCCGTCCGGACATTGGCGATTATGACAAAGCGGGCTACGCGGTCGAGCTTTTGAACCAATGGGGCATCGGCAAAAAGGGCAAGAACAACGGCCTCGTCATGCTCATCAAGACCGACCCGCCCTATCGTGGCGCGTTCATCGCGACCGGCTACGGCACCGAGGGCGGCCTAAACGACGGCAAGATCGGCGAGATCATCCGCACCCGCATGATCCCGCTTTTTCAACAGGACAGGCATTTCGATGGCATCTCCGCCGGGCTGGATGCCTGCCAAGCGGCCATCCGGGGCGAATTTCAAGCCGCGCCCGTCGAGCAGGAAGGCGGCAACGGGTTGTTTGCCCTCTTGATCATGTTCGGCATTTTCCTCCTTTTTATGTACCTCATGCACCAGGCGCGGAGGCACGGCGGCACGACCTATTCCGGGCGCGGCGCGGCGCGGCGGACCGTTCACCGCGATTCGGGTTGGGGCGGCGGCGGTTGGTATGTCGGCGGGGGTGGCTGGAGCGGTGGCGGCTCGTCCGGCGGGAGCAGCGGCGGCGGCGGCTGGTCTGGCGGCGATTTTGGCGGCGGCTTTGGCGGCGGCGGCGGCGCGGGCGGGGATTGGTGATTTTCGGTTTAACCGAATCATTTTGCCATTTCCCGTGTTCAATTGTCGATATTTTTCAAAAACCAAGTTCCCCAAAACCATAATTTGGGACATTCCCGACCCGTTGGCCGGGGTGTTTTTTTTTAAACAAACCAATTTTTAGTGTCCAAAAAAGACCCTTCCGAACAACGGAAACTCGCCGCCGCACCGCTCCAGGCCGAAATTTTTGACTACCTCCGGCGGCACCCAACGAAGAAATACTCGGCCCGCCAACTGGGCGAAAAACTCGGCCTTTCCAATTCAAAGGATTCCATTTCGCACGCCCTATCGATTCTCGCGGCTGCGTCAAAAATCACTTCCCAAAAAGAGGGCAAGTTCAGTTTTGCCAAAACTGCTGGCGCAGGCGCCGCCCCAGAATTGCCCAAAAAGCAATTGAAAAAACTCGAAAAAGGCCACCATCGCCCGGTCGGATCGGCCGTTGAGGGCATTGTTGACATCACCCGCAGCGGTGCCGGCTTTGTCGTCAATGACTATTTTGAGGAGGATATTTTCATCAGCGGCGGCCACCTCGGCTCGGCCCTGCACGGCGACACCGTCCGCGTGATGCTCTACCCGCGAAGGCCGGGGCGAAAACCGGAGGGCGAGGTCATCGAGATCGTCAAACGGGCGACCGACCATTTCATCGGGACGTTCCGCGCGGGGCGCAAATCGGGCCTCGTGATCCCCGACAAGTTCAACATGTCGACCGATATTTATATCGCCCTCGAAAATTCCAAAAACGCGAAAGACGGCGACAAAGTGGTCGTCAAGGTCATCGATTGGCAGGAAAAACTGCGCAAAATGCCCATCGGCGCGGTCACGACGGTGCTGGGCGCGGTCGGTTCGTCGGACATCGAAATGAAGACGATTTTGGTCAATCAGGGTTTTCCGCTCGAGTTTTCGCCCGAGGCCGAGGCCGAGGCCGAACGGATCCCGACCACGATCTCGCCGAACGAAATAGAGATGCGCCGCGATTTTCGGCATATCACCACGTTCACGATCGACCCGGAGGACGCGCGCGATTTTGACGACGCATTGAGTTTCCAAAAACTCGAAAACGGCGGCCTCGAGATCGGGGTCCATATTGCCGACGTGACGCATTATTTGAAACCTGAAACCGCGCTCGACCGCGAGGCTTATGAGCGTTCGACCTCCGTTTATTTGGTCGATCGGGTGCTGCCGATGCTGCCCGAAAAACTGTCGAACAACCTCTGCTCGCTTGTCCCGCACGAAGACCGGCTGACTTTTTCCGCTGTTTTTTCTTTTGATGAACACTTAAAAATCACGTCCCGTTGGTTCGGGAAAACCGTGATCCACTCGGCGCACCGCTTTTCATATGAAGCTGCGCAAGTCGTTTTGGAGGAAAAAACGGGCGATTTTTCGGGGGAACTTTTGAAGCTCAACGAAATCGCCCACCATTTGCGAAAGCAAAACGAAAAGGGCGGCGCCATCGGTTTCGACTCGGAAGAAGTGCGTTTTCGGCTCGACGAAAACGGCGTCCCGATTGAGGCGTATGTAAAAGAAAGGAAGGACGCGCACCTTTTGATCGAGGCTTTTATGCTCTTGGCGAACAAAGAAGTGGCCCTTTTTATCGAAAACAAAGCACAGGCGGCGCAGGAAATCCCGTTCGTTTATCGGATCCACGACCAGCCGGACATGGAAAAAGTGACCGAATTTGCCCGTTTTGCCAAAGACCTCGGCTTTGTGATGCGCATCGACACGCCCAAGCACATTGCCGAGAGCTACAACCGGCTCACGATGGCCGCAAAGGAAAACGAACTGCTCAAAGTGCTGGAACCGCTCGCGATCCGGACGATGGCGAAGGCCGTTTATTCGACCGACAATATTGGGCACTATGGCCTCGCTTTTTCGCATTACAGCCATTTTACGTCGCCGATCCGCCGCTATTCCGACGTGATGTCGCACCGCATTTTGGAGCGAAACCTCGGCGGCGCAACCTGGCGGATGGACAAAACGCGCCTCGAGGACAAGTGCAAGCACGTCTCGAAACAGGAGCGAAAAGCGGCCGATGCCGAGCGTGAGAGCATCAAGTATAAACAAGCCGAATACATGAAAAGCCGCGTCGGGCAGGTCTTTGACGGGCGGATAACGGGCATCATCGAGCGCGGTTTTTTTGTCCAAACGGACGGCTCGAACGCGGAGGGCCTCGTCGAATTTGCCGCCCTCGGCGACCTTTTTTTGCTCGAAAATGGGCGGCTTCGGGCGGTTGGCCGCCG
>JANOQP010000046.1:0-15249 GCA_031414895.1 Saprospirales bacterium | reverse complement strand
TATGCAGTTCCGAGTTTTTGGCCGCACCGTTTTGATGGCCGCGTCCTTTTCCTTTTTGACCATAAATTGCAAAAACGACGGCGGGAATACCGCCCAAACAGCACCCGTCGATGCCTCCACCCAAAAGATGATAGACATTTTGGAGGGCATTCGAAAGAAAAACCATGTCGCGGCGAACACGTTCAGCGCCGAGGCAAAAATCGAGAAGTTCGATGCCGAGCTCGCCACGACGACCGACCCGGCGCAGCGGATGAACCTCCATTTTTTGAAGGCACAGGCCCTGCTCGAATATGGCGACGAAGCCGGCTCGGTGGCCATTTATGAAGACCTTTTCTTAACTGCCGGCACCAACCCGGATGCGCGCGGGCGGTTGTTGATGAACCTTGGCGTGGCCTATCTGCGGCTCGCCGAGCGCAACAATTGCGTCATGAACCACGGCACGGAGTCCTGCATCATGCCGATCCAGGGCAGCGGGATCCACCAAAACAAGGATGCGGCGCGGAAGGCGGCGGCCACTTTTGAGACCATTTTGAAAGAAACGCCGGACGACCTCGACGCGCAATGGCTGCTCAATATCGCCCACATGGTGCTCGGCGAATACCCCGGCGGCGTCCCCGCAAAATGGCTGATTCGCGGCCTCGACTCGAAGGACGCGAACCCGGTCAAGCCCTTCGCAGAGCTTGCCGCCGACCTCGGCATGATGGTCGACAGCCGATCGGGGGGCAGCATTCTGGAGGATTTTGACAACGACGGCGACTTCGATTATGTCACCTCGGCATGGGCGCTCGAGGACCCGATGCACTTTTTTGAGAACACGGGCGATGGAAAATTCACCGATATTTCAAAAAAAACGGGGCTGGACAAGATCATGGGCGGCCTCAACCTGCTCAACGCCGACTACAACAACGACGGTTTTATGGACATTTTGGTGCTGCGCGGCGCGTGGCAGGGCCAATCCGGGTACGGCGAACAGCCCAATTCGTTGCTGAAAAACAACGGCAACGGCACTTTTTCGGACGTGACCATCGAGGCGGGGCTGCTTTCATATATGCCGACACAGACCGCAACATGGAACGATTTCAACAACGACGGCTGGCTCGACCTTTTCATCGGCAACGAAACGACCGACGCAAAGCCGCTGTTCCCGTGCGAACTTTATATGAACAACAAAAACGGCACTTTCACCAATATCGGCACCTCGAAGGAGATGAACATCACGGTCTTTGCCAAGGGCGTCGCGTCGGGCGATTATGACAACGACGGCTGGATCGACATTTTTATCTCGGCTCTTTCTGGCCAAAAAGTCCTGCTCCGCAACAAGGGCGTGGCCGGGCCGAGGCCGCAGTTCGACTATGTGAGCCAAATGGCGGGGCTGACGAAGGAGACCGGGCGCACCTTCCCTGCGTGGTTCTTTGATTATGACAACGATGGGTGGCTCGATATTTTTTGCTGCAACTATGAGTTCAACCGCCCGCTCTCTTTTTACGCTGCGCGGGAGGCCCTGAAAGCTTCGGACGACTGGGCCGGTAAGCCCTATATTTTCAGGAACAACAAAAACGGGACCTTTTCCAACGTGAGCCAAAAGCTCGGCCTGAACAAAACCGCCTTCGCGATGGGCTCCAATTTTGGCGATTTCGACAACGACGGATGGCTCGATTTTTACCTCGCGACGGGCAACCCGAACTATATGTCGATTGTCCCGAACCGGCTTTTCCACAATATCGGCGGGCAAAAATTTGAGGACGTGACCAATTCCTCGCGCACCGGGAACCTCCAAAAAGGCCACGGCGTCTCCTTCGCCGACCTCGACAACGACGGCGATCAGGACATCCATGCCGACCTCGGCGGCGGGTTCCGGGGCGATCATTACCCGAACTCGCTCTACATCAACCCCGGTCAGAACGACAACAACTGGATTTATTTGAAACTCGAGGGCGTGACCTCAAACCGCTCCGCGATCGGGGCGAACGTGACCGTTAAATTCACCGAAAACGGCAAACAACGAATGGCCTATCGGGAGGTGAACACCGGCGGCAGCTTCGGTTGCTCGCCCCTGCGCCGCGAGATCGGCATCGGAGAATCGGCATTGGTCGATGAAATTATCATCAAATGGCCCGCCAGCAAAACCGTACAGGTCTTGAAAAACGTGCAGCCGAACCAGTTGATAAAAATCGTGGAAGGAAAGGAAGGTTTTGAAAAATTGCCGATGCAAAAACTGGTCTTCAAAAGGAGCGACGGGACGGTGCCGTTGTGCAAATGATTGAAAGTTCAAAAGCAAAACCAACGGTGTGGGCCCCCGATCAATTTGAACCTGCTTTTGAATTTATGGCAACCACCGTCCCCGCCGCCTCGTCATAGCCCATTTGCCGCAGCGGGCGCCGGCCCATTTTTCCGATTTCCCAATAAGCGGGATTGAGTTTGAGCGAGGCGCGCTTTTGGGCCTGCGTCAGTGAAATAGGCCCGCCGGATTCGTCCACGGTGCGGATGCCGAATGCAATCTTGCCGGGCGTCGCGCCCATTTTTTCCATATTGACATGAAAAAAATAGCCGAAACCGATCAGCCCTGCCAGCAAAAAAAGCGCGATGGCCGCCGAGCCAACCTTGCCGTCATCGGCAAATTCGAGCCATTCGACGACCGCCCAAAGCAGCCGCAAAATGCCGACCGAGCCGCCGAGCCAAACTAAAATATCAATCATGGCGGCTGAAAACCTCCGCGAGGGTTCGGCATATTTTAAGACAACTTCATTTCCCAAAATGCCCGAAGGCTGGTTGGGCAGGGCATGAAAAGCGACCTTTATGCGCCGTTGGAATTCGCCATTTTCGGGCGCAAGTTCTTGATTTTCAATGGATTGCGAGGTTTCTGGAATGGTCGCATGGACAAGTTTTCGGGTCTCGGCGAGGGCCTGTTGGTGAAAATCGTTGGGCGGTTCGGCGCGGGCGAATTTCACGAGGTCGACAGTTTTGAAAAGTTGCCGCAGGTTTTCGGCCAACTCTTTTGGGAAACCGTCCGTCTGTTCGAGGGCTGCCAAAATCTCGCCCGATGTTTTTTTAAAAGCTGAAATCCCGAACCGTCGCGACAAATAGCCGCGCAAAATTTCGGTCAGTTCGGTGTGATATTGTTTGGCCCAACCTGATTGCCAGAGCGATTTTTTTTCCAAAATATCGAGCTGCACGAACGCCAATTCCCATGCGGATTGCGGATTTTCTGATTGCGGATTACGGATTGTCCGGCCTGGGTTGCGGCGGGATTTCCACCAAATAAAAAGCACGGCGGCCAGCAAAACGGCCAAAATAGTGAGCAAAACCGGCAGGTGGTCGAGCCACGAAATTGGCTCGCGGCGGATGTCCTTTATTTCGCGCAGAGCGGTCGTGTCGGTGATGTTTTCGGGGACGATGTTTAGGGTTTTAGGCGATGTTTTCACCAAAAAATTGCCCCCGGCAGGCGAGCGGAATTTCATGGTCATCGACGGGATTTCCCATTTTCCCTCCTCAAAAAAAGTGAACTCGATGGCGTTCGTCCAGCCATTTTGCAAGCGTTGCCAACCGCCCGTTCGAAGGATGTTTTCGGGCCCCAAAACCGTGTCGATTGCCGAGAGGTCGAGGCTGTCCGGGAGTAGATTTTCAGCGTCCAACACATTGATAATCAATGAATTGGCATCACCTGGGCGCATCGTTTCCGATTCCAAAATGGTGCGCACTTGTGGCTGGCCGAACAACAAAAGAGGACCTGTTTTCAACAAAAAAAGGGCGAGGAAAATGGAGCGCACGGGCGAGCTTTTGGCTGAAATTTTGGTTCAATAAAAGGGCACTTCCTCCGCCTGTAAAACCTCTCTGTCGGGGATGCCGCCGTGGTGCACGAAGGCGACGATATGGCAATTTTCCGGCTTCCATTCCGTCGGGACGGCGAACGTGAACTGCCGCTTGACCGGAACCCCCTTCTTTAAGTCCTCCGAAATTTGGCTGCCGTCGAACGGCGTGAGCATATCGCGCAGGACATGTTCGTGCTCGTAATCCTCGACCTCATCGGCACCGTCGGTTTGCCAATCGATGATATGGTTTTCGGTGATCATGATCGAAAAACGGTGGCTACCGGGCAGGTTTTTTGAGGGCAAGATGGTCAGTTCGAGTGAAAGTTGGCGGGTGGCCGGGTTGAAATTAGGGGCCAAATTGATGGCCAAACCGGGATCGACCTGCAGGTTGGCTTGGATACGCCCAGCCCACTGTTGCCGAAAAGCTTGGAGGTCGGGGGCTGGGGGAAATGACTTTCTGTCCACCACACCCGATGGGTAGGCAATCGGTTTGCCCAAAAAAGCCTCCAAAGCGGTGCCCTCATCCGTCCGAAAATCAAATTTTGATTGTGGGAGCGGGTTGCTAAAATCGCCAGCGTGGATGCTGACAGCGATCAGGTTCTCTTTGTAAATGTCCAATAAACTGACGATCTCGGCAGAGCCCTGCGGGCAGGCCTGGCACTTTACGCCCGTGAACTCCTCGATCAAAACCTTGCGCTCGCTCGCAATCCCCGTGCCGAGCGGCGGGATTTCGATGCGCTGTTCCTTGCAATTGGTGAGGGCGAAGGCGATGGCGGCAAGGGCTGCCAATTGAGCGATATTTTTCATAAATAATTGATTGTCAATGATTTAGGATGCAAAAAATTCAAACTGGCCTTTCCTAAAAATTGGAACTGACCTTCAGCCGGAAGCCATTGAACGCTGGTTCGTAGCGACAAATTCCGCCCGAACAGACAATGCCCTCCACCTGTTTTACCCAATCGAGGCTGAACCGGTTTGGGCCGAACGAATAGACCGCGCCCGCCGTCCAAAAATGGAGCTTGTCGTACAGGGTTTTTGACAAAATGCCCTTTTCAACAAATTCGGCACGGGCCGCTGGGGAAAGCGGCTTTTGGAGGTTGTCGGCCTGTTGTTCGATGCCCTCGCGGACATGGACCAATTGTTTTGAAGTGTGATTTATCTTGTACATGTCCGAAAAGGAAAAAATCCAGTGCGGCGCAATCCCAACTTCAACGAGGCCAAATGCCCAGGAGCCAAAATCGTCGGGTGTGTGCATGTATTGGGCCTCGACGCGCACGGAACGGCGAGGGGTAAAGCGGTACAAAAGCTCGGCATAGGGCGTGATGGTCCGCACCGTGTCGGGCTTTCCCTCGTAAACGGTTTTGTTGTAATATTGGAGCTGCAGGCCACCGATCGCCTGCCATTTTCGGAGGTGTTTGTAGGTAACTTCGGAGAACATTTCGCGGTAGAGCGGCCCGCCATCGAGGTTGTTGATGGCTGAAAGGTTGAGCGCAAACTGCAATTTTTTGTCCGGCGAATACCTGATTTCAGCCTGCGTAGCAAGTTCCCCAAGCTCTTGTGTGGCAGGTTGAAAACGGGCCGTGAGGCGATAGGTGTTCTGCCGGGCCATGGGCGGGAGGAAATTGATCGCGCCCTGCGTTCCGCTGACAAAAGGGTTGGTCCTGAAATTGAAATTCGCCGTCCGCTTGCCCTCAAGGGTGAGCCCCCAATGTTTGCTGCTCCACGAAAAATTGGTGTAAAGCATTGACCCTGAACGATTTACAAGTTTTCCGAGGCTGGTCTTTCCGTTCCTGTTGAGTTTTTCGGCGTTCGGGTCGTTCATCACATCGCGGCTTTTGAAGGCCGTTTCAACATACCACGAAAAAGATTTTACCGTAAAAGTGTTGTAAAACGAGGCCGCATAAGTGTTCGTTTGGACCCCAATGCTGTCGCCAAGGGTGTAGGTATTGATGGCGGCGAGCATATCGCTGATGGTCTGGTTGTCGTGCGTCCGGCCAACGATGCCCGCCCCGGGCGAGACGGAAATGCCCCGCGCCGAATCGATTTTCACAAAGCCATCGATGGCCGCGCCCTTGATCGTCGCGCCATAGGTGTCGAACCTGTTTTTTTGCTTGCCCGTAAAGACCCGGGCCTTCCAATTCTCCGTCAAGTCGTAGCCAAGGCGGATGCCATAAAGTGCGTTGTCGATGTTCAGCGGCCGCGCCTCGTAGGCCCGAAAAATGGAGCCGACACCAATTTGGTCATAAATATAGCCGCCCGTCACGTCCAGGCCCTTCACTTTTTTGTGGATCCACCACCTGCCGAGGCCCTGCGCGGAATAGGAGTCGGTCGGGTTGGGCAGGTTGGAATTGTTGAAAAGGTCGAACCGGATGCCCGCATCGTAGCCTTTATAGGCATAGTTGAGGGTCAGCCAGCTTTCTGCACCGAACAGTTGGTTATCGTATTGCGGCGTGTTCGCCGCACCGATCTTTTCGTCGCGGACGAAAAAATTGCCGTTCGCTTGCAAATTTCCGGAGAGGCTGGGGCCGTTCTGCGCTGCCATTTTCCCAAAAACGAAAAAAGCGAAAAGCAGCGATAAGTGGTTGATTTTCATACAATTAGAGAAACGGATAAATAGGAATTGTTTGCCTCGCACGAAGGTAGTTTTTGGGGGCAAAAGTCAAAAGGTAAAAGTCAAAAGTGTCCGTCGCTGCCACTTTTGACTTTTGCCCTTTGACTTTTGCCTTTTCCTTATTTCCGCTTTTCGTCGGTTTTCTGGACTGCCAGCCCAATCGCCCGAATGCCCGGCAACGAATCCTGCCGCATCCATTGCTCAAAAATAAGCGAATACCGCCCCTGCTCGCGGAAAAAAGTGCGCTCTTGCAACATCAGCCGCGCCGAGATTTTTTCGCCGCTGCCGCTGCCGATCCATTCGCCCGCCGGGCCGGAAAGTTGCAGCGAGCGCGTTTTCGAGAGCCGCTTGCCCGACGGCAAAATGGTGTGGATCTTTACATAAACATTCTCAAAAGGGTAACCCTCGGCATGGACAACATCCACAAAAAGGTTGTGCACAAAACCCGTGTCCAGGAGGTCAAAATCGAATCGGAGCGAGTCGGCGTAGGCCCAGTTTTGGCCCGCGACGGTTTTTGTTTGCTCGGTCATCATATCGTTTTTGCAGGCGGCAAAAAGGAGGACAAGGAGGGCTAACTGGTTGATTATCAGTTGTTTGTTCATGAAAAATGGGCAAATTGTTCAGGGCTGATTTTTTTAAAACGGAACTTGAAAGGGCCAAATTATCAAAATCCGGCGGCTAATTTTTTTGCAAAAAAAAATCCCCGCCAGCTATTGCCGACGGGGACTGTTTGTGTTTTTCAAAAAAGATCAAAGTTTTTGCACGACCAGCTTGCCGAACATTGACTGCCAGCCGTGAACAACCTTTTTAGCACATAGAACCATAGGAATTTCAGATAGTCAAGATGGTTTTTGACTTTTCAAATTCCATGGTTTCTATGTGAATTTTCTATGAGCCTATGAGTTAAAAAAGTTGTTCACGGTTTAAAATAACTCATCCGGCAAATTTATCCGTGTGCGTGATATTGCTATTTTTGTGTCCATAAATGCTATTGATTATGAACAAATTAGTGCTTCTTTCGACCCTTCTCCTCGCCTTCTTTTTGACAAGCGCGGGCTGCCCAAAAGACAAAACCAACGGCGTCCTCACCGGCTCATGGAAATGTATTTCCATCGCAAAGGTTGGCAGCCTCGAAGCCGTGCAGCCGACGGCGAAAATCGACACGGCCAAAAAAACGTTCGGCGGGAACGGTGGCTGCAATTCCTATTTTTCAAATTTTGAAACGATGGACAACGGCAAAATCTCGATCACGGGTCTCGGCTCGACGAAAATGGCTTGTGAGGGTGAGCGGTCGACCGTCGAATCAGCCTATTTCGATGCGCTGCAAACGGCGGCCTCATTTGAAATAAAGGGCGACAAACTCGTGCTTTCGGGCAGCGGTGGGCCGTTGGCGGTTTTTGTGAAAAATTAAAATGGGCGGGGCAATTTCCTTTTTTTTGCAAAATTTGGGGAAACCCGGTTCACACAGTTGATTTGGCCGTCTGCTCATTTAGCCATATCAACTTGCACAAAAGCCTTATTTTTTCCAAAAAATAATTTGCGAAAACCCAACGCGAGAACATAACTTGCCGTCAAAATAAGTGAACAAACATAACTGCTTGCCGGGGTTTTTCGGGTAAAAACCAGTATCCCGGATTTGATCCGCATTGTTTCACTAAATAAAAAAAGGAGGCCCACCATGTTGTACGCACCAAGGATTTTGACCGCAGCCCTCCCTTTGCTGATGACTGCCAGCATTGCTTTCGGCCAACAGGCCGAAAAAATCGTCATCAAATCATTCAACACGAACGGCCAACAGGCCCTCAATTTCGACCTGCCCGGCTCGGCCGAGATTAAGGCTTGGGACCAACCGACCATCCGCGTCCAGATCACTATCCAGCTCGCCAGCGGCAACAATGGCATGCTCGACGAACTCATAAAAGTGGGCCGCTACAACCTCTCCGCCGAGGTCACGCCGGAGCAGTTCCGAGTCATCGCGCCGAACGCCGGCCGCAAGATCACGGTGAAAGGGCAGGAATTGAAGGACAGCATTTCTTACGTTGTTTTTGTCCCTAAAAACAGCCTCGTCCGGCTCAACGGGCAAGAAATTATCGGCTACGAAACGGCGGCGGCCACGAAACATTGACCCGGGATTTTCAAACGCAAGCGTCCCCCCCGCGCATTTAGAAGGCATCTCCTCCCCCGAGATGCCTTTCTTTTTTTGTGAAAAAAGGGGTTTCAAAAACCCAAACCGAGCCGCGTTGTTCGGTGGACAAAAAGCGCGGTTTGCCCTTTTTTTACAAAAAAAACAACGGATGCAAAAGACCTACCTGTTTGCCGGGGCATCGTGCGCGATGGCCAATGCACTTTTGGAAAACCTCAAAAACGACCGCGTGATTGGCATTTCGACAAAAAACGGGCTGTCGGACGGCTATTTCGCGGCATATCAGGTGGCCGGTTATTCAAAGGAGAACCTGCCCGAAATCGATGGGCCGGTCGATGGGCTGGTTTATTTTCCCGGCACAATCAATCTGCGACCGTTCGCCCGGATGAGCGAGGCCGATTTTTTGGCGGAATATCAAATCAATGCGCTCGGCGCAGTCAATTTCATCCAAAAATACCTTCCAAACCTCAAAAATGCGCCCGGTGGCGGCTCGATCGTGCTCATCAGCACAGTCGCCGTGTCGCAGGGGATGCCGTTCCATGCCTCGATTAGCATGGCGAAAGGCGCCATCGAAGGGCTGGCAATCGCCCTCGCCGCCGAGCTTGCGCCATCGGTTCGGGTGAACGTGGTCGCGCCGTCGCTCACCAAAACGCCGCTCGCCGGGAAACTCCTCAACTCGCCCGAAAAACTCGACGCGGGCGACAAACGCCACCCCCTCCGCCGCACGGGCGACGCGGCGGACATTGCCAATGGCATCCAGTTTTTGTTGACCGAAAAATCGGCGTGGGTGACCGGACAGGTTTTGCACATCGACGGCGGCTTGTCGAGCGTGCGGATCATCTGAAAAAATGGTGGCGAAAAAGACAGTTAAAAAAAGCGACCTGCCCCAAAAAACCTGCCCCGTCTGCGGGCGGCCTTTTTCGTGGCGCAAAAAATGGGCGAAAAATTGGGCGGAGGTCAAATTTTGTAGCGATGCCTGCCGGGGGCGGAAACCGAAAATGGTTTGATCGAACCAACTATATTTGCACAAAATACCGTAAAAATGCAAGCAACAGCCATCCAACCATCTGCGCCAGGTTTGCCGACCCAAATCCCATTAAATGGCAAAAAGCCCAATCCTATTTCGTGGGAATCGTTTCAGCGACGCTACCTCAGCCGCCAGGATGGGTTCAAATATGAACTGGTTGATGGGAAGATCGAGAAAACAACACGCTCAATGGATAAAACTCAACTTTACATTCTTTATAATCTCCAAAATTTCTTTCGAAAATTGCTCAATCAGAGCCTTGCACACGGAGATTTAATGTCAGAACCCGACCTTTTTTTCCTCGAAAACCACCGCCGCCCCGACATCGCTTGGTTGACCACCGAACAAATCTACCGTTTGGCCGACCCCGAGGCCTACGAAGTCCCCGGTTTTATCATCGAGGTAATCTCAAAAAACGATCAATTGAACGCGGTGAAAGGAAAGATGGTGAATTATCGGGATGCCGGGGTCCAGGTCGTTTGGCATGTTTTAACAAATTTTGAGCAAGTGGATGTTTATACTGGGCCAAATTTGGAGGTTATGACCGTTTGTTCGGGCGAAAAAATTTGCTCCGCCTCGCCTGCTTTGCCAGGATTTGAGTTGCCGGCCTCGGCTATTTTTCAGAAATCGGGGAAATAAATGAATAAGCCCCAATCATTTTGAACGAAAAAATGGGCCTCGCGACAAAAAAATCTACCGGTTGCACTCAAACTTCAAATCCAGCCCCTGCACCGCCTCGTCGCAAAGGTCGATAAAATTGCGCACTACGGGGCTGCAATCGCCCGACCGCCAGACGAGGTAGAGCGTCGTTTTCGCGGACAGCGGGATGAACCTCACTTTCAGCGAACTGCCCATCCGGTAGCTCAACGGCAGGATGGAGATGCCGAGCTTTTTTTCCACCAAACGCATGATGGTCGCGCCGTGATTGGACTCGTAGGCGATGCGCGGCTCGAAGCCCGCCGGGCCGAAAATGCCGAAAATTTGTTGTCGATATTGATGCCAATCCGCCATGCGCGTCAGGATGAAGCCCTCGTCGCGGCATTGGGCGATGGAAGTGAAGTTTTCCTTCGTCAGCCAATGGCCCTCCGGCACGACGAGCGCGAGCGGCTCGGAGAACAGTTGGCGCTGGCAAAGCACCGGGTGCTCGCGCACGCCCTCGCGCGAAAAGCAGATATCGACATGGCAGTTGACGAGGTTTTCCACGATCTCGACCTCGCTCATTTCCGAGAGGATGCCTTCGAGGAGCGGCAGTTTTTCGCGCAGCAAACAGAGCGTTTCGGGAAGAATCGAATAGAGCGCGGAACCAGGGTAGCCGATCCGCAACGAGCCGACATGACCGCTCTGGATCGACACGGCCTGCGCAACAATGTCCTGAAAGCGTCGGTCGATTTTTGTCAGTTCGTCAAAAAGGAAGGCCCCGGCGGTCGTCAGCTCGACGTTCCGTTTGTCGCGGGTGAAAAGGGTGACCTTTAAATCCTGTTCCAATTGCTGGATCTGTCGGCTCAACGCGGGTTGGGCGATGTTGAGGTGGACGGCGGCCTTTGAAAAATTGAGGGCCTCGGCGACACCCAAAAAGTATTTTATCTGACGGAATTCCATGCCATAAAGGTCGAGCTTCGGATCAAAACCTGTGATGCTTTTTGGGCATTAGTCTATCAAATTTTAGCATTTCCAAGGGCGAAAAGAAGTCCACACCTTTGCCCCGTCATCGCGAAGGACAACAAATTTTCACCACCTTAAATTGATTTACGATGAAATACAAATGGGCCATGCTCCTTTTTGGGGCCACCTTTTTCGCCACGCTCACGGCCATGAAAATACCACAAACCGACCCGCACAACACCAATTTGAACGTCGAACTGACCGCGACCGACGACCTCCGTCTGCAATTAACAGGTCAAAACACGACCGGCAACAAGCTGCACATCAAACTTTCCCGCGACGAGGCCACGAGTTTCGGCCATAATATGGAGACCGTTTTTTACACAGAGCGCATCGCGGCGGACAGCAAGGGCTTCAACCGGACGCTCAACCTTTCGCAGCTCGAAAGTGGCAGTTACGAGCTCGAATTCAGGAGCGGAAAAGAGCGGATCGTCCGCTATTTCGAGATCGGGAAGGCCGTCCTGAAAGAAGTATCGCCCCCACGGGTCGTATCGCTGAAATAAAAAAGAACTGGTATTAGTGAGTGCCTCGATGGGACGATGGTCCTTTCGGGGCATTTTTTTTGTTTTGGATTTTTGAACCAGCTCTTGAATTTACGATAGCGGCTTTTTGGTTTTGAGCTTAAAAAAAAAGCCCCCCTCGCACCAAAGTGGAGAAGGGCCATCCCAAAAACCGATTACCTCTTTATTCAAAAACACCTGTCGGGGTGTGTAGAAATACCTTATTTATTAGAAAAAAAGAAAATCGCGCCAATATTTCAGGCGCGATCAATCCTTTTGAAATCGTGCAAAATCGGATTAAAAAGATGTTCATTCATGAGATTATAAACTGTCGAAACAGTTGTTGAATGTTTTGCGCCGTTCTCCATTTCACTATGAGTCAAAAGTATGCCAACCGCCGTCGGTCGGGATACCCGTTGGCGGGTAATCTTGAAATCGGGGGACGGGGGATGTTTAAACCGCCCAAATCCAGCGGTTTTACGGCTGTTGGATTTTTTTGAATGGAGAAAAAAAGGCGGGCGAAGTGGGTGTTTTTTTTGAGGTATCTTAAAAAAACAACAACCGTTCACCCATTTTGTCGGCATAAAACCGGCCCTCGTGCCATGCGATATGGCCGCTCACGATGGTCGTTTCGACGCGCCCGCGCATCGTTTTGCCGTCGAGCGGCGACCAGCCACATTTATAAAGGATGTTTTCCGGCGCGACCGTCCATTTTTTGTCGAGGTCGATGATTGCGAGGTCGGCCCAATGGCCTTCGTCGAGGAAGCCCCGGTCTTTTATCTTGAAACAAACGGCGGGCGCGTGGCACATTTTTTCGACAATCTTTTCGAGCGAGACCTGGCCTTTCCAATAAAAACCAAGCATCAAATTGAGCGAATGCTGCACGAGCGGCAACCCGGACGGGGCGTTTATATATGCCTGCGATTTTTCGGCGAAAGTGTGCGGCGCGTGGTCGGTCGCGATGATGTCGAGCCGATCATCGAGCAGGGCAGGGAAGAGGGCCGATTGGTGTGCGGGCGATTTGATGGCGGGGTTGCACTTTATGAGGTTGCCGAGGCGCGGGTAGTTGCGCGAATTGAAAAAAAGGTGGTGGACACAAACCTCCGACGTGATCCGTTTTTGCGCAAGCGGGAGGTCGTTTTGAAATAGACCCAGCTCGTCTGCGGTCGAAATGTGCAAAATATGCAGCCGTGTTCCGTGCTTTTTCGCCAGCCCGACGGCCAGCGAACTTGACCGCAGACAGGCCGCCGCCGACCGGATCTTAGGATGATCGGCGGCGGTCAGTTTGTCCCCGTATTTTTCAACAAAAAATTGGGTGTTCGCCCGCACAGTCGCCTCGTCCTCGCAATGTGTCGCGATAAGCATCGGGCAGCGCGAAAAGAGGTTTTCGAGCGTCGATGGGTCGTCCACGAGCATGTTCCCGGTCGAACTGCCCATAAAAGCCTTGATCCCGCAGACGGTTCGCGGGTCGGTTTTCAGCACCTCGTCGAGGTTGTCATTGGTCGCGCCGAAGAAAAAAGAGTGGTTCGCGAGCGAGGTGCGTGCTGCGATGGCGAATTTTTCGGCCAGTTTTTCCTGCGTCGTGGTGGTCGGGTTGGTGTTCGGCATTTCCATGAAACTGGTCGTACCGCCCGCGACGGCCGCCCGGCTTTCGGAAAAAATATCCGCTTTGTGCGTAAGACCCGGCTCGCGGAAATGCACTTGGTCGTCGATGATTCCTGGGATGACGGTCTTTCCGGCGAGGTCGAATTCGATGTCCGCCGGGCGGTTGATTTCGCCCGCGAGCTGTTCGATGCGGCCGTTTTTGATAAAAATATCGGTCTCGAAAATGCGGCCCCGGTTTATGGCGCGGGCGTTGCGGAGGAGGATTGATTTCAATGTTTAGGAATTGAAAAATTGAGTAAATGGCGGCATGGGGTAATTGCAAGTGCGAAGAAATTGAAGGTTTTTTGAACTGGGTTTGGGGCATAAAAAAAGCCGGGCTGTAGGGCAATCCGGCTTTTTTGTATTTTAACAAACAAGGGAAAATCAATTTTTCTACCTTTTCTTGGAATGTTGCCGGCCTTCGATTTCAGCACGGATTGACTTTACAAATCCAAGTTCGACATGGGCGAGGTTTGAAATTTTGTCATCATCGAAATCAGTTTCTTTAATGAGGCTTTGAACAAATTCCCGGGTTTTTAGGGAAATTCCTTGTTCGATTCCTTGTTCTTGGCCTTGCAAAAAACGGAGGTCTGTTTCAATATCAAAAATATCGTTGAGCGGCATGGCATTAAGTTCATTTATGGTTTCGGACTGCAAGTTGCGGAGTTTTGATAAAATTTCCAATTGCTGTTGATATTTTGCCCAATCTTTATGCGAATAATTGTATTGGTTAAATAGGTTGTACCCGTATGGCATTCCAAATTGGGTGCTGATTTTTGAGGGCTTGGAGAGGTGTTTGGTTTGCTATTCCCTGATGGGGGCTGGCGTTATTGTATTCCATTTCCCAAAGCCGGAGTTGGTATTTGCGTTCTTCGGAATCCTTGAATCGCAAGCGGTGAAAAAGGTTTTCGTTGTCCGTTCGGTTTGAGCGCTCGATGAAGCCGTTTTTTCCACGGCTTGCCTTTTGGGATGAGGGCATGGATGCGACCGTTTTGCTCGATGGTTTTGGTGAAGACCGTTTTGCCGTGCGATTGGCGGGCATATTTCATGGTAAAGTAGCGGGCATTGTCGGTGAAGGTGATGAAAAAGGGGGCAGTCGTTCAAGGGCATTTTGAAAAACTTGAGCGACAGTCCGCGTCTTGCAATCGGCACAGATTTCGGAGTATTTCATCCGGCTTGATAGGAGGATAATGGAGATTTTGTATTCAAAACCTGTATTTCCCTCAATTGCTGGATGTCCATTTGAGTCCGGTGCTTGCCCATGGGAATGTGCACTTTGTCCACTTTTCGCCGCTCGGCTGGTTTCGAAAGGGCCAGCCGGAGCAGCACGAGGCGAACGTTGCTGGGATTGGAGCAAGCATGGTCTTTTTCCAGTTCCTTGGCGATTCGAACCTTGCCGTGGTGGCTTGTCCGCTCGTCCTTTCGATAGGCCGCGACCGCTTGTTCAAAGCTCGGCGTGATGCTGTGGCGTGGTGATTTTGGTGCGCTGCTGCGATCCGATATCTCCTGTAGGCCAACCCATTTGGCAATCGTCTTTCGGGTCGTGCCAAACTGCGTGGCCAAACTAGACTGGCTGTGTTTGCCGCTTGCGTACAGTTCTTGGACCAGCTTGCGCTGTTTTGGGGTCATCGCGGAATTTGCGTGCTGCTTCATTCGGCAAAGCTAATATTTGTGCATAACCTAATTAACTAATTCGCCTATGTGGTAAATAGCTTGACAATGTTAAACTAGCGTTTTCAAGATTTCTTCTTTTTTTGCCGGGATTGAGTGGAGCGAGTTCTGCCGAACAAATGCTCAACCACCAAGTCCACGGCTTGCTCTTTGGACAATTGGGGAAGGGGGAAAGCCGCTTT
>JANOQP010000045.1:0-1635 GCA_031414895.1 Saprospirales bacterium | reverse complement strand
TTCCAAGATCAGGAACTTGGGCTTTTGCGCCTTTTCGCTCAAAATTTTATGGATCGACCACCATAAAACGCCCTTTTTGCCGATCAGCCCTTTTGCGTTTTTGAGCGTCGTCGCGACCGAATAATCCTGGCACGGAAACCCGCCGACCAACATATCACAGTCGGGGATCTCGTCAATTGCGACCGAGGCGATGTCCGCGTTTGAGTGGCCGTCGCGCCCAAAACGGTTTTCATAGACCGCCGAGGCGTGCTGCGCCTTCGTGGAGGGTTCCCATTGGTTGCTCCATATTATATCGTAGGGCGAGGCCAATTTTTCGCGGTAGCCGGACGATGCCGAGCGGTTTTGCCAGCCTTCCAGCCCGAGCCGAAAGCCGCCCACGCCCGCGAAAAGTTCGATGACCTTGATCCGTTTTCCCATTTTGGACTGTTTTTTTGTCTGAACTATGATTTTGTATGATTTCTATGATTTTTGAGAATCAGAACAATCATAGAAATCATACAAAATCACAGTTCAGACATTTTTTGATCAATACGCCTTCGCGAACAAAACCCGCTGACCGGAGGGCTTGCCCGTCAAAACGCAGGCCCCGTTTTCGGCGACGGCATCGAGCGGGATGCAGCGGATGGTGGCTTTTGTGAGCTCCTTTATTTTGTCCTCGGTCTCGCCCGTGCCGTCCCAATGGGCGGAAATGAAACCGCCCTTTTCGGCCAAAACCTGCTCAAATTCGGCCCAAGTGTCCACTTTCGTGATCAATGCATCGCGGCGGGCGCGGGCGGTCTCGAACAGGTTGTCCTGGATTTTTTCCAAAAGATCGGCCACATAATCGGCGATGCCGTCGAGCGGGACGCTGGTTTTTTCCTTCGTGTCGCGGCGGGCAACTTCGATCGTGCCGTTTTCGAGGTCGCGGCCACCGAGCCCGAGGCGGACGGGGACACCGCGCATCTCGTATTCGGCGAACTTGAAACCGGGGCGTTTGGTAACGTCGTTTTCGTATTTCACGGAAATGCCCTTCGCTTTCAGCTCGGCCAAAACCTTTGCGGCAGCGGCATCAAGTTCGGGCGACGGTTTCGGGATTGGCACCAAAACGACCTGCAGCGGGGCAAGCCGGGGCGGCAAAACCAGCCCGTCGTCGTCGGAATGCGTCATGATCAGGCCGCCGATCAGGCGCGTCGAAACGCCCCATGAAGTGGCCCAGACGAGTTCCTGTTTGTTTTCCTCATTGAGAAAAAAGACCTCGAAGGCGCGGGCAAAATTTTGCCCCAAAAAGTGGGAAGTCCCCGCTTGCAAGGCCCGGCCGTCCTGCATCATGGCCTCGATGCAATAGGTGTCCTCGGCCCCGGCGAAGCGCTCGTTGGCGGTCTTTCGGCCTTTGATGACGGGCATGGCCATGTATTTTTCGGCAAATTCCGCATAAATGTTGAGCATTTGTTCCGTCTCGGCGATAGCCTCGGCAGCCGTCGAGTGGGCCGTGTGGCCTTCCTGCCAGAGGAACTCGGTGGTGCGCAAAAACGGGCGGGTGCGCATTTCCCAGCGGACGACGTTGGCCCATTGGTTGATGAGAATCGGCAAGTCGCGGTACGACTGGACCCACTTCGCGTAGGTGGAGCCGATGATCGTTTCGCTGGTGGGGCGGAC
>JANOQP010000044.1:0-4182 GCA_031414895.1 Saprospirales bacterium | reverse complement strand
ACGGCACCTCCACCATCCTCGTTTATACGACCGGGCGGGGTGTGAACGGCTTCACGCTCGACCCTTCCATCGGCGAATTTTGCCTTTCGCACCGCAACATGCGCATCCCGCAAACGGGCGATTCGTATGCCATCAACCAGGGGTATTATTCAAAATTCGACCTCGAACTGCGGCGGTACGTCGACCATTGTTCGGACAGCAATTGGGGCCTCCGCTACATCGGCTCGATGGTCTCGGACATCCACCGGATCTTGATAAAGGGCGGCATTTTCCTTTATCCCGCTACGCGAAAATATCCCGAAGGGAAGCTGCGCCTCCTTTACGAGTGCAACCCTTTGGCCATGATTGTCGAGCAAGCGGGCGGACAGGCAATTGACACAAAATTGAAAAGGATCCTCGATGTTGAGCCGACCAAATTGCACCAGCGGAGCACGATTGCGATCGGTTCGCCGGTGATGGTGGAGGAATTTGCGGCGTTCGTGCGAAAATATTCGGCGTTGCCGCTTTGAGCAAAATGCTTATTTTTGAGGCATAAATTTCAAGTAATTACCATGGAAAATCTCCTCAACCGGATCACATTCAACCCCAAAGTCATGGGGGGGAAACCTTGTATCCGTGGGATGCGCGTAACGGTCGGCACTATTTTGGGGCTTCTCGCTGCCCGTCATGCCCATTCTGAAATTTTGGCCGCCTATCCTTATCTCGAACTTGATGACATTTATGCAGCGCTCGAATACGCCACTTGGCGGTCGCAGGAACGCGAAGTTGAACTGGCAACGGCATGAAACTCATCGTGGACATGAACCTCTCACCATCGTGGGCCCCTTTTTTGGAATCGCATGGATTCACCGCACTTCACTGGTCGGTTGTTGGGAATGTTGACGATGCCGACGAAGAAATCGTGCACTGGGCGCAACAAAACGGGTTTGTCATTTTCACCAACGACCTTGACTTTGGGGCAATTTTGGCAAGCGGCGGGTTTTCCAGTCCGAGTGTGATCCAGGTGCGCAGCGATAGCCTTTTGCCAAAAAACATCGGCGATACGGTCATTTTCATTTTGAAAAACCATTCAGAGTCACTGTTAAATGGGGCTTTTGTTTCATTTGACTTGAAAAAGGTCAAGCTGCGGATCTTACCGATTCGATAGTTTCTGATGGTTCGAGGGGGCCGTATTTTTCAAAAAAAAGGGATATCGCTCGGCGTCCCTTTTTTTTATTGAAAAACCAATTCCCAACTCGCCAGCGTCCGCGAAAAATCCACCCGATAGGCCAGCCAGTGGACAGCACCGCCGCCAAATCTGCCCGGTCAAAGATTTCGCGAAACCCCCGTTTCCTCGAAAAAAAATAGCCCGGTTGCCCCAATTTCCACCGCAAAAACTTAATATATTTCAAAATTAACAAACCGGGCGGCACAAACCGAAAGTGGTTTTTCTACATTCGCCGCTGTGTTTAATCCAACTTACATATAGGCATTTCGGTTTTTTTATAATCCAATTTTAATCCGCCTGTCCGGTCTGCCCTCATGGTTTGAGGTCGAAAAACGATTTTTTCAAAGACATTCTTTACCAAAAACATGATTTTCCTGCCGATTCGCCCGGGCATGGTCAGCGTTCTGCTGACCATCGCCGCAGCGCAACTTCTTGCGCAAGACAATTTCCGAAAAGCCTCCCCCGACCCGCAACGTTCCCAACTTTTGGAGATGCCCGCGCTCGCTGTGACCAACGGCCTGACCGCCGAACAGTTGATCCAAGACATTTTCATTGGCGGTGACTGTTTTGATGTCTCGAACATCACGGTCTCCGGGGCCCCGACCTCATACGCAAAATTCACCAACGGCACTTCCGCAATCGGACTTACCGACGGCATCGTGCTTTGCACCGGCACCGCCGACCAGATCCTCGGCCCGAACAACGGCGGAGCGAACGGTGCGACCATGAGTTGGGCCGATGTGAACGACCCCGACTTGACCGCCATGACGGGGCAGTTTTTCGCGACCATCCGCGACCGCGTGGTGCTCGAATTTGATTTCCGCCCCACGAAAAACACCATCCAGTTCCAGTACGTTTTTGCCTCGGAGGAATATTGCGAGTACGTCAGCTCCAATTATAATGACGTTTTCGGCTTTTTCATCAGTGGCCCCGGCATCAACGGCAGCTTCTCGAACAACTCGGCGAACATCGCCCGCGTCCCCGGCAGCAACGATTATATCACCATAAACACGGTGAACCACGACCTCAACTCGGCCTATTATATCAACAATATCCCCATCGGCAGCGTCCCATCGGACAATGATTGCGACGGCGTGACCGGCACTTTTGGCATCCGGACGCAAGAGTTGCAGTTCGACGGGCTGACCACCGTGCTGACCGCCTCGGCCACCGTCACGCCCTGCGCCACTTATCATATCCGGCTGAAAATCGCGGACGTGGGCGACGGGTTGTACAATTCCGCCGTGTTTTTGAAGGCAAATTCATTCAACGCGGGCGGCAATGCCAACCTCACGCTCGACGTCCCGATGGTCACGACGCCGAACATGGCCTACGAAGGCTGCTCCGACCCGTCGCTCGTTTTCACCCGTTTGGGCAACAGCCTCGGCACGCCGCAAACGGTCAATTTCACGCTCGACCCGACAAGCACCGCCACGGCAGGGGTCGATTATGTGGCCATCCCGAACTCGGTGGTCATCCCGGCGGGCCAAATGAGCGTCGCGCTGCCCATCCAGATCCTGATCGACAACCTTGTCGAGGGCACGGAAAAACTCGTTTTCAACCTCGACAATTATTGCAACTGTTCGCAAAGCACCGTCCAATTGCTCATCTCCGACGCCGCGCCGATCAACCTCAATATCGCCGACGTGAACCTTTGCGAAGCGCAAACGACGACCATCTCACCGCAAGTTTCGGGCGGCATCGGCGCGCTCAATTTTGTTTGGAGCGGCGGCCAATTGACCAAAAATATCTCCGTAACCCCCACACAATCAACCACTTATCAACTAACCGTGACAGACGGTTGCGGAACGACGGCCACCGATGAGGTCGCGATAAATGTCGTCGGAAACCCTGCCGCCTCGGTCGCCGGACAGTTCATCGCCTGCAACGGAAACCCCGCGACCGTGCCGGTCACGTTCCTCGGCGGCGGGCCAAACTGGGACCTTACCTACACTTTCGGCGGCATCACGACGACGCTGACGGGGCTTTCGCAAAACCCATTTCCGCTCGCCATCGACCAGCCGGGGACGGTCGTTTTGACCAATGTTTCCTCGAACGGATGCCCCGGTGCTGCCTCTGGAAATGCGCTCGTGCAGCCTGGCGGTTTCACCTTGAACGGGACAGCTTCGCCCATTTCCTGTTTTGGAAAAAAAGACGGCGGCATCAATTTGACGACCGGCGGCGGCCTCGCGCCCTTTAATTATTCATGGCAAAACGCGGCTGGCTCGACCGCCAATTTGGCCAACCTCGCCCCCGGAAATTATGCCGCGACGGTCACCGACGCGAACAATTGTTGGGAGGCCTTTTCGACGCAACTCATTGACCCTCCGCAAATTACGCTCGCAGTTGCGACCATCGAAGGTGCGGATTGCAACGACCCGCAGGGTGGCGCGATCAGCCTGACGGCAAATGGCGGGACGGGTGTTTTGAATTTTTCGTGGAACAATTTCGCGCAAAACACGGCCAACCCGACCGGCCTTTTCGAGGGAAATTACACCGCGACGGCGACCGATTCAAAAGGCTGCACGGCCACCGTTTCGGCCACCGTGCCGGGGGATTTTGCCGCGCCGTCCGCGAGCATTTTGCCTCCGGGAATTTTGACATGCACCGATCCGGTTGCCCAAATCGACGGTTCGCAATCGAGCAGCGGCGCGAATTTTACGCTCATATGGACAACCGTCACAGGGCATTTTTCGGCTGCGCAAAATTCCCTTAAACCGTCGGTCGATGCCGAGGGCGAATATTTTTTGGAGATAAAAAACAACACGAACGGCTGCACCGCGACCGCCTCCGCGACCGTCCTCGCCGATCAAGAACCGCCCCGTGCCGATGCCGGGCCTGACGGCGACCTCGATTGTATTTCAACAAAAACGACGCTGAACGGCACAAATTCGAGCATCGGGCAGGAATTTACCTTCTTCTGGACGGCGCAAAATGGAGGGAATATTTTGTCGGGCTTCGCCCAAAACCAGGCC
>JANOQP010000043.1:0-2041 GCA_031414895.1 Saprospirales bacterium | reverse complement strand
CGTGCTCGAGGGCATCCATCGCGTCGTCTATTTTTTTGCCGATGGACGGCAGCCGCGCGGCCTCTTCGATGACATTCCAGCGGGCTTCTTCGGGAACGAAGAAGACGTTTTGGGCAAGATATTCGTCCTTGTCCTCGGGGTCGGCGCCCGCGTATTCGCCCTCGCCCGCCGTCAGTTTCTCAAAAAGGTCGCGGAAGGCATCGGAAATGTATTTCAGGAAAATAAGGCCCAAGACGACGTGCTTGTATTCGGCAGCGTCCATGTTGGAGCGGAGCTTGTCGGCGGCTGCCCAGAGGGTTCGTTCAAGTTCGCGGGTTTCGGACATGCGTGGATATTGAAATAATTTGATGCAAAGATTGATTGGTCAGGGGATAAAAACGAACGCCATTTGACATGAGTAGGTCAAATGGGATTTTCAATGCTCATTTGAGACTTGGTTTTGCAAGACTAATGTACGCTTCCATGTAGAAACCAAACCACTTCAATATGGAAGCTAACCAACTTCGACCACGAAGTAAAACCAGTACCGCATTGACCCCCAATCACCACCGAAAGGAAGGCAAACAACTACCCATCAGAACCCAAACCACTAGCCCCACCAACAAAAAAGCCACCCGAAGGAACCCCCCGGATGGCTTTTTCTATTTTTCAAAAACAGAAAACAAATTATTTCCCGCCCTTCGCCTTCGCGATAACTGCCTCGGCGATGCTCGTAGGTGCTGGTTGGAAATGGCTGAACTCCATCGCCGAACTTGCGCGGCCCGACGTGAGCGTGCGCAAATGCGTGACGTAGCCGAACATTTCGGACAACGGCACATCTGCCTGGATGGCGATGGCGCCACCTGCGCGTCCGTCCTGTCCTTTTGGGAGGCCACGGCGGCGGTTGAGGTCGCCAATCACCGAACCGACATATTCATCGGGGGTCACGACTTCGAGCTTCATGATCGGCTCCATGATGACCGGGCGGCATTTTGGCGCAGCGGCGCGGAAACCGTCCTTTGCGCAAAGCTCAAAAGCAATCGGCTTCGAGTCCACCGCGTGCATCGAACCGTCGGTCACTTTGACCTTCATCGAGTCGATATTGTAGCCGGCCAAAATGCCATTGTTCATCATCGCGACGAAGCCGTCGTTGATCGGCTTTTGGTAGTTTTTGTCGATGGCGCCGCCGACGATGCCCCACTCGAACTGGAGTTTTTTCTTGCCCGATTTGAAATCGTCGCTTTCGAGGAACTCCTCGTCCGCTGGCCCGATCGTAAATTCGATATCGGCGAACATGCCCGCGCCGCCAGTTTGCTTTTTGAGCTTTTCGCGGTGTTCGGTCGAGCCGGTGAGCACCTCTTTATAATTGACCTGCGGCGCGCCCTGGTTGCATTCCACGCCGAACTCGCGGCGCAGGCGGTCAACCAAGATTTCCAAGTGCAGCTCGCCCATGCCGCTGATGACGGTCTGGTTGGTCTCGTCGTCGTAACGGACCTTGAAGGTCGGGTCTTCCTCGGCGAGTTTGTTGAGCGACATGCCCAATTTGTCGAGGTCTTTTTGTGTTTTCGGCTCGATTGCGAGCGAAATGACCGGCGCCGGGAAGTTCATCGATTCCAAAATGATCGGATGGTCGAGGTCGCAAAGCGTGTCGCCGGTGCGGATGTCCTTGAAACCGACGGCTGCCGCGATATCGCCCGCTTCGACGGTTTCGATGGCGGTGCGGTCGTTGGCGTGCATCTGATAGATGCGGCTGATGCGCTCCTTGTCGCCCGTGCGGGTGTTCAAAACGTAGCTGCCTGCATCGAGTTTTCCCGAATAAACGCGCATGAACGCAAGGCGGCCCACGAACGGATCGGTCGCGATCTTGAACGCCAAAGCGGCGAACGGCTCCGAAACCATCGGTTTGCGCGAGGTTTCGAGGTCTGTTTTTGGGTTGATGCCGTTCACGGTCGGGCGGTCCATCGGCGATGGGAGGAAATAGCAAACGGCATCGAGGCAAGCCTGCACGCCTTTGTTCTTGAACGCCGAGCCGCACATGACGGGGGTCATTTTCATGTCGATG
>JANOQP010000042.1:0-2031 GCA_031414895.1 Saprospirales bacterium | reverse complement strand
CCGCCGTCGGTCGAGCGCAAAATGCCCCGCTCGTTGGTGCAGATGATCGTGCCGCCCGATTCCACCATGTTGATCACCCAGCCGTCCTCAACGACGTGTTTCCAGGTTTTTCCGTTGTCGGCAGATTTGAAAAGGCCGTTGTCGCAGCCGATGAGGATGTTGCCGTCCCGGGTCTCAAAAATGTTGCGCACAAACTGGTCCTGAAAGTTCGTGTACGCGGGCAACCAAAGGCCGGTCCCGTTTATCTTTTGAAAAATACCGCCCCGTGAACTGAACGCGATCAGCCCGGCCCGGCCATTCGTGACGGCGGTGCTGCGCTCGTCGATGAAAACCTCTTTTTGCCAAACAGGGAGCCCGGCGGCAATGCGGTTGTGGAATATCCCCTTTTTTTCGACCCGCAAATACAGCTCGCCGGTGCCCACAAAAAGTCCCCCGGCCACCGAATTTTCGGGCAGCCCGTCGCTGACATCCTGCCACGTCTGGCCGCCGTCGGCGGATTGAAAAACGACGTTGGTTGCCGTCGGTTTGGCTTTTTCCGGGGTTGTCTGGCTGACGGTCTTGGGTTGAAATGTCAGGTCAGCGGCGGCTGTTTGGTCATTTTTGGGGCCTTGCTGACAGGCGGCGAGGGATTGCGCGAAAATCAAAAAAACGATGAAATGGGTTTGCATGACTTTGTTCGATTGGTGAAACAATGGTGCAAATGAACGGGGCGGCCAGTATTTGGCAATTTTTCGGGTGTAAAACGATGTAACGGATTTGTAAAAGGATGTTTTAGGGCAAAAACCCAACTGCCTGGTCGTCGAACTTGAAAAGTGGCCCCGGGCTTTGTCGAATTGACCACTAAAAAAATCCCCCAAAAACATTTAAAAAAGAAAACCAACAAACGAGAACTTGAACGGAACTACATTTGCGCTTTGCCAAAATTTGAGAAAAACTTATCCAAAAAAGCATGGCCCGCAAGTTCAAACTGCCCACTTTCCGCAAGATTGCCGCCCCAGATATTTTTGTCCGGGGCCGCGCTATTTTTGAAAAAGGGGGCGTCTCCAACCTCAAAAAACAGGGAAACGAGTGGTCCGCCTCTGTTCAGGGCCTTCAAAAATCGTATGCCGTCAGCGTTTTCGTGAGCGAGGACGAGACGGAGGTCACCGACTGGTTTTGCGCCTGCCCCGACGAGTGGAACAACCCCTGCAAGCACGTCACCGCGCTTTTTTTTCAACTGACCGACAATTTGCAGGCGACCACATCGGCGCAATCGAGCTTGCCGATGGAAAAAATCGGCATCAATTCGAGCATTTTCAAAACGCCGGACGAGGTGCTGCAAAACTGGCCCGCGCTGCCCAAGGACGAGCAAAAATTCCTCATGCTCCTCGCCCTCGCCTGGGAATCCATCAACCAGGCCCAGCTTATCGAGGTCTATAACGCGGCAAAAAGGGACTCGTGGGAGGCCATGATCTCGCCGCAGTTCGTCAAACATTTATCCGAAAAATACGCCGTCGCGGGCTGCATCCGCGCCATTTCGCCGACCAGTTGGCTGGTCGAACCGAGCTTTGCGGAGGCCGTGACCGAGCGTTTTTACCATACCGAAAAGGAGTTTTTCGACAAACTTTCGCAGCGCATCCAGCGGCAGATCGCGCGGACTTCGTGGGGCTGGCATCCGCCCGCGCGGTATTTTCGGGACATCCGGATGGCGCGTTTTTCGGACGATGCCGCCCAGTTTGCGTCGCTTTTGGAACAGATCCCGAACCTCCGCGACCCGACGGAAAAATGGACGCACCAAAGCCTGCTCGAATATTGGCTTTTGCCGGGCTTCGCGCCCAACAGGTTGGCCGATTTTCCGCCGCGCGTCCGCAGTTTTTTGGCCAACCAACATTTGGCGCACTGCCTTTACCACCTCGAACCGGGGCGCGAATGGGCCGATTATCTGCTCGAAAACCTGCCCAACTGGTCGGAAACGGCCCGCGAAACGACGGTCTCCGCGACGGCCACGATGCTGCTTTTTATGGGCGACATCGACGGCTACCGAAAATGTCG
>JANOQP010000041.1:0-5282 GCA_031414895.1 Saprospirales bacterium | reverse complement strand
CGCCGACATTGCCGACGACGGCTCGACAATCGCGATGCTCGGCTATGACCTCGCCAATTTTACGGCCTTCGCATGGCTTCTTTGGGACTACCCGGGCGAGCAGTTTTTTTCGGGCAACAAAAGGAAAATCGGCCTCGGCTCGATCCTCACGGTCGGCCAAGCGGAGGGCCTCGCTTGGTCGGGCGGCGGTTTTGGCGGTTTTTTGTCGAACGAAAAAATCCAACAGGGCATCACCATCCCGGCGAGCCTTTGGCGGTTCGATTGGTCGGGCATCTTTAAAAACACGGGCATGGGCGAGGCTGATCTTTTATTAAAAAAAGATTGGAAAGTCTACCCGAACCCGGCAACGGGAGTGGTTCATTTTCAACCAATTATGGGCAAAAAAACCGTCCTCGCCCGTCTTTTCGATGAGGGCGGAAAATTGGTTTTGGAGGAAAAAACAATGGGCGAAATCAAGTTGCCCGCAGGGCTAAAAACGGGGGTTTATTTGCTCGAAACCTGGTCGGATGGCCTGCGGGTCTTCACGAAGAAGGTGTTGATTGAGTAAAATGGATACTTATCGCCCATCCTAAAACTTATTTTTAAAACCCTCCGTCGGCCCTGTTTTTTAAAAAAGGCTGCCATCAAAGTTGAAAAATTACCGTTTTTTGTGCTAAATTTAAAACCCCAACCATGCCCGCGCCCTATTTAACAAAAAAAACGCCCGACCTCGCCAACCGCCCACAAAATGTTGAAAATCAACCGTTTACAGAAAAAACGACCGCCGAGGGCATTGCGCTGAAGCCTGTTTTTTCAAAAAAGGACATCGAAAACCTGGCCCATGTCGGCGGTGCGGCGGGCATCGCGCCGTTCCTCGGCGGCCCTTATGCTTCCATGTATTTGACGCAGCCGTGGACGATCCGCCAATATGCCGGTTTTTCGACCGCAGGGGCGAGCAATTTGTTCTACCGCCGCAACCTCGCCGCCGGGCAAAAGGGCCTCTCGGTCGCCTTCGACCTCGCCACCCATCGCGGCTACGACAGCGACCACCCGCGCGTGACGGGCGACGTGGGCAAGGCGGGCGTGGCGATCGATTCGGTCGAGGACATGAAAGTGCTTTTTGACCAAATCCCGCTCGGCGAAATGTCCGTTTCGATGACCATGAACGGCGCGGTCCTCCCGATCATGGCCTTTTATATCGTCGCCGCCGAGGAGCAGGGCGTCGCTCCAGCGCTGTTGGGCGGCACGATCCAGAACGATATTTTGAAGGAGTTCATGGTGCGCAACACCTATATCTACCCGCCGGGGCCGTCGATGCGGATCGTGGGCGATATTTTCCGGTTTTGCGCACAAAAAATGCCGCGCTTCAACCCTATCTCGATCAGCGGCTACCATATCCACGAGGCCGGCGCACCCGCACATATCGAGCTCGCGTACACCCTTGCCGACGGCCTCGAATACCCCAAAACGGGCATCGCTGCCGGGCTGGACATCGACGGTTTTGCGCCGAGGCTCTCCTTTTTTTGGGGCATCGGGATGAATTTTTTCATGGAAATCGCCAAAATGCGGGCCGGACGGCTCCTTTGGTCGGAGATCGTGGGCAATTTCAACCCAAAAAACCCGAAATCGCAGGCCCTCCGAACGCATTGCCAAACAAGCGGCTGGTCGCTCACCGAACAGGACCCGTACAACAATATCGCCCGGACGGCCATCGAGGCGGCGGCGGCGGTCTTCGGCGGGACGCAAAGCCTGCACACCAATTCGCTCGACGAGGCCATCGCGCTGCCGACCGACGCATCGGCCAAAATTGCCCGCGACACCCAGCTTTTTTTGCAAAAAAACACCGATATCTGCACCGCCGTGGACCCATGGGCGGGCAGTTTCTATGTCGAATATTTGACCGGGCAACTCGTCGAAAAGGCCCGCGAACTCATGGCCGAGGTCGAAAAAATGGGCGGCATGGCCCGCGCCATCGAACAGGGCCTGCCAAAACTCCGCATCGAGGAGGCCGCTGCGCGAAAACAGGCGCGGATTGACAGCGGGCAAGAGCAGATTGTCGGGATGAATATTTTCCGGCTCGAAACGGAGGCCGCGCTCGAAACTTTGGAAGTCGATAATGAGGCCGTCCGCGATTCGCAAATTTTGCGGCTGCAAAAAATGAAGACCGGGCGCGATGAAACTGCCGTTCAAATTGCCCTCGAAAACCTTTTTCAAACCGCCAAAACGGGCGATGGAAACTTGCTCGAAATGGCCATCGAGGCCGCCCGCCTCCGCGCCAGCTTGGGCGAAACCAGCGACGCGCTCGAACGGGCATTTGGCCGATATATGGCCACAACCCGTTCTGTATCAGGTGTTTATGCAAACGAAATCAAGATGGACGGAGATTTTCAAAATGCCCAAAAACTGGCAGGCAAGTTCGCAGAAATGGATGGCAGACGCCCCCGAATCTTGGTCGCGAAGCTCGGTCAGGACGGCCACGACCGGGGCGCGAAAGTGATCGCGACGAGCTTCGCCGACCTTGGTTTTGATGTCGATATCGGGCCGCTTTTCCAGACGCCGGCCGAGGCCGCTCGACAGGCCGTCGAAAACGACGTGCATATTTTGGGCATCTCGTCGCTCGCAGCGGGGCATAAAACGCTCGTGCCGGAGACCATTTTGGCCCTCGAAAAACTGGGGCGCGGCGATATTTTGGTCGTCTGCGGCGGGGTCATCCCGGCAAAGGATTACCCATTTTTGAAAGAAAAAGGGGTCGCGGCGGTCTTCGGGCCCGGCACGGTCGTGGCAAGGGCGGCGGCGGAACTGATCGGTATCTTGATGAAAAACCTCGGATAGGCTTATCGGCTGCCTTTGCCGAAAACATAGCTCAACGTGCCGCCAAAAAAGGTGTACCAATCATTGGCCTTTTTGTTGCCGTAGAGCGAAACGCCATCGATATCGTCGGTAAAAGTGGGCCGCATACCAACCTCGACCGACATCGAAACCTGCTCCGCAAGGTCAGCACGGACACCGATGCCGCCCGGGAACGCGAGCCGCCGTTTTTTTTGCCCCGGCTCCGGGAAGGTGACGTTGGGCGGGCAACCATCCTTGCACCCGACCTCCGGGTTGATGAATGTCATCGCGCCGCCGACAAACAAAAAGGGCGAGACCGTATTGGAGAAAACGCCGGTGCCGGTCACTCGGTCGCGGTCAATAAAATTATACTCGATCATGCCGCCGACCTCGGTGACGGGCGAAAAGAACGAAAAATTGCGGGCCTTGATGACCGCATCGGACGAATTTTGGTCGGTGCCGCTGATGTTGCCGCGCATGATGTGGACGCGAAAATCGAAATGGCGCACGAAATGGTACCTGACGGCAAACCCGTAGGCCACTTTGGTCTCGCCAAAAACAATCCGGTCCTCGGCCACGTCGCCCGAATAGTTGGCGAGTCCGAACCATGGGCCCGCCTCGAAATATTTTCGGTAGCCCGCTGTTTCGCCCTGCGCCCAAAAAATGGCGGGGGCAGCGATCAAAATGGCGAGGCAAAACTTTTTCAACTGCATGATAAATCGTGTTTTTGCGTAAAAATCGGTTTGGTTGAACAAAAAAAATTGACCCTTTGGCGCGAACCAAAAGGTCAATTGCTTCAGTGGAAGAACAAAGGTGCGGGTTTTGGCCCTATTTTTTGAATTAAAAATTGTGTCATGCGTTCCGCTGGGAAACGCAGCCCACGGCCCGATATTTTATCCGGCCAAAATACGCGCGGGGCGGACGGGCTTGGTCGGCCTTGCTACATTTGCCCGGAACAGTTCATTTTTTTATCCATGCCAACCCGTTTCTGCCTGCTCGCCGCCGCCATTTTCCTCCTGGCCTGCTGCGCTTCCGATGATTCAAAAACGCCGATCTCGGTTCAAAAACCGCAGCCCCCATCTATTCCGCCAAACGAACAGCACGAAGGCCACCCAGCGGAGGCCCTTTCGCCGTCGGCCTCGCTGATGTCCGATTTCGAGAACCCGAACCGCGCAATTTGGCAAAAACCGGAACTGGTCATCAGCCAATTGGGCGACCTTTCGGGCAAGACCGTGGCCGATATTGGGGCCGGAACGGGCTACTTTGCCTTCCGCATGGCCTCGAAAGCGAAAAAAGTCATCGCTATCGAGATCGACCAGCAAATGATAAATTTCATGGATTCGATGAAAATCCGGCTGCCGAAAGATCGCCAAACCCATTTCGAATCGCGCCTCGCCAAGCCCGACGACCCGCTCCTTTTGCCCGGCGAGGCCAACGCCGTGACCATCGTCAACACGATCGGGTACATCGAAAACAGGGTCAATTATTTGAAAAAACTCCATGCGGGGATCGCGCCGGGCGGGCTGCTGCTGATCATCGATTTCAAAAAAAACCTGCCTGTCGGGCCGGCGGAAAAATACAAGGTCGGCCTGCCGGAACTGGAGGCTGAGCTTCGCAAAGCCGGCTTTGCGCCCGTCCGCGACGATGTCAAAAGCCTTGACTACCAATATATTTTATTGGCAAAAAAACTTTAATGGGCGGGCCATGTTGGCTTTGTTGCAAATGAAAACGGCGCGGCTTCCCTTATTTTTCATAAAATTTCAAAAAAAATGGGCCGATGGTTTGCAATCCCGACTTTGCCACGAAATATTGCCCCATCTAATCCACGCGCCTGTCTGGTAAAACCAATCATACCCGATTTTAGGGAGTCCCGCGCGGCAATATTTGCCAAACGGACAGCCTCCGAAACCTGCCAAAAAAATTCAACATGGTTGCCCAGGATTTAATCTCCCGTGAAATAAGCCCGCTCCGCACCGAGCAAACGGGCAAGGACGCATTCGCGCTTTTGAGCGAGTTTCACGTCCGCCACCTGCCCGTTGTCGATGGCGGGCGGCTCATCGGCCTCGTCTCGGAGGAGGATGTTTTCAACCACAAATTGCACGATACGGTGGGCAGTTTCAACCTTTCGCCGCGCCATGTGACGGTTTTGGGGACCGACCATGTGTTCGACGTGATGCGCGTGATGGGCGAAAACCGGCTGACCGTCATCCCTGTCGTGGATGTGGAGGGCATCTATCAGGGCCTCGTTTCGCAGACCGATTTGATGCGGTTTTTCTCCGAAACGACCGCTTTTACCGAGCCGGGGAGCGTTTTGGTGCTCGAAATGAACAAGCGCGACTACTCGCTCGCCATCATCTCGCGGCTCGTCGAATCCGAAAATGCCGCCATTTTGAGCGCGGTCATCACCTCAAAACTCGACTCGCCGCTCATCGAACTGACCATAAAAATAAACCAGCCCGACGTGGCCCGCATCG
>JANOQP010000040.1:0-2274 GCA_031414895.1 Saprospirales bacterium | reverse complement strand
GCCCCGCCCAAAACCTGCACCGACTCAATGGGCCACCACAAGAAAGGCAGCCGCGGCTATTTCAGCGGTGTTTTCCGTTGCCAAAACGACCTTAAAGTGCCCAACGGAAAAGGCTATCTATGCTTTGACGACGACCAGATTTTGATCAATGTTCCAACCTTCGATTACATCCGTCGCGACACGAACGAACAAAATGCCGCCCAAGCCTTGAACCCGTACCAGATCAACCGTCTCGGGGAAAAAATACCCGTCCTAAAATTGACCGTAAAATCCGTGGAGATCAATGCGATGGATGTCAAAAAAGGGGAATTTTCCCATAAAATGAGGTATTTGGTGGAGGTCCCGGCGGATTATGATTCCAGTTTTTCCGATTTTCAGGGCTGTGCAAAATTGGCCCTCCACGGCATCAAACCAACCCTGATCCAAAATATAGCGAGGCCGCCTTTTTACCAAGTAGGCGTTTTTGAGAGTGAAGGCACGCTCGCGAGCAAGTTCAGGGTCTGTACCTATCCGTTCGACGACCAAACGCTCGAGCTGCCGATCGTGGCCTATTCGGAGGAAAAATTCTATACCATCTTTGACACGACCCAAGTTGACAGCTCCCTGACGGCAAGCGGATGGGAGTGGGACGAGTGCAAAGAAAAACTGTCATGGAGCATGGAAACGTTCAACGACAAACTTGACGACCTCCACCAAGCGGGCGGCGAGCAACTGACGATGGCGATGCGGCTGAACGTTTCGCGCGAGCGGTCGGGCGCGATTTTGATGATCGTGCTGCCGTTGCTGATCTTTGGGTTGCTGCCGGTCATCATTTTGTTTGCACGGCACGGCGAAAAATTCCTCGATTCGCGCAACCAGATCCAATCGGTGGTGCTTGCCGTGGCCATTTTCGGGTACAGCCTCATCACGATCTCGCCGGAAACGGACGGCCTCAACAAAGCTTTTTTGATGCTGGCCGTGGCGTTTTTTTCAAACATGGCCTGCCTGATCTATGCCGCGATCATGAACTATCATTACGACCATGAGTGCGCCCAAAAAGACCTGCTGCTCAAGATCCACAAATATTTCCCGTTTGTCGTCGGGTTTTCATTTCTCGCGGCGTTTGCTTGGGTAATCAGGTATTGGGAACATGGGGGGCACTAAAAATCAAAGCGGGCTCAAAAACATCGCAATGATTGCAAAAAAAATGGCGGGGCAAATTGTCCCGCCATTTTTTTTGGGGCCAATTCCGGTCATGTATTTTGCCTTTTCAATTCAAACCAGGTCCAAACGGCGGTCGCGATATCGATCCCCGCGAACAAGATGATGTTCATTTTGGCCTGCCCAAAAACGGCCAAAAGCACAAATCCCGCACCGACGAACAGCCGCGAAAAGACGGTTGCGCGGATAGCCCCGTGATTCCCCGATTTGGCGACGGCCATATAAACGAGCGATAACGGCAAGATAACAATGCCCAAAACCTTGATCCAAACCTCCGTGGTCGGCTCGAAACCGAACATGCCGAGGAGCAAATTTGGGGTGAAAATGAGTTGCAGCCCGGTCAGGATGACGTAGATGGACTGGGCGGTGAGCGAGTGGAAGCGGTTGGTTGCCATGATGTTCAGTTTAAGAAGTGAAGGACGGGGGCTTCAATTTTTCGATCCATTGCCGCTCGATGATCCGCTCGATGGAATTCAGTTGAAGGACTTTAATGGTGGCCTCGGCTATCGTTGTTTTGCCAAAAAACTGGCAATGCTCCGCCTCAAAATGCTTTTGCCAATCATCCCGGCGCGGGTCGAACAACCGGACAAATCGACGGCCGGGCAAAAGGACTGTTCCAATGTCGCTCCCTTTTCCGTTGTTGCAGGCAAAACACGAATAGGCCAAATTGTCCATAATGGTTTCACCACCATGTTTTCGACTGATAATATGGTCAATATGAAAAGGGTAAAACGAGATTTCCTCCGCGATGCCGCAATATTCGCAACATCGATTTGCACGTTCGGCAACTTGAAGCCGAAGTGCGGCTGAAATATATTTGCTCATGCGGCGACCATTCGCTGCCGCGCCCGCGCCTTCGCGACCCGCATGAGGTGCTCAATCAACAGGAACTGCTCCAATTCCTGTTTTTCGGCTTCAGAAAGCTCCGATTCCCGCTTTTTTTCGAGCAAAATCTCAATACGCTCTATTGCTGTAACCGTTGGCTTGAAAGCCAACACGGCCTCCGGCGAAGGCGACGATGTGATAAAATCTATGATTTCGTCGAATGCTCTGGGTTGGAATTGTACGACCATC
>JANOQP010000039.1:0-3739 GCA_031414895.1 Saprospirales bacterium | reverse complement strand
AAAGCGGCTTTCCCCCTTCCCCAATTGTCCAAAGAGCAAGCCGTGGACTTGGTGGTTGAGCATTTGTTCGGCAGAACTCGCTCCACTCAATCCCGGCAAAAAAAGAAGAAATCTTGAAAACGCTAGTTTAACATTGTCAAGATAGTTAGAAAATCATAAAAATCATAGTTCAGACAAAGCCCCCCTTTTCGTCGATGCCCATCCCGAAAAGGGCAAAATCATATCGAACCGGATCCAACGGGTCATATTTTCGCAGATTTTCGGTCAGTTCGAGGACGGCCCGCCAATCGGTCTGCGCCCTTTCGAGCAGGCCGAGCCGCCTCGCCACGCGCTCGACATGGACATCGAGCGGGATGAGCAACTGGGCCGGGCGGATGGTTTTCCAAATCCCGAAATCGACCCCGGCAGCATCTTCCCGGACCATCCACCGCAAAAACATACAGAGCCGCTTGCAGGTCGAGCCGCGGGCGGGCGTTGCGACGTGCTTTCGGGTGCGGTCGGGCGCAAATTCATCAGCGAAAAACTGGTCGTGGAAACCGCGCAACGCGACTTCGATATTTTCCGCGCCCGGCGCGAGATGGCCCGAAAAAGCGGTTTCGAGAGAGGCGTTTTTTTGATAAAAACGCTGAAAAAACGCCAAAAACCAGAGCGTGTCGGTCGCCTGAAAAGTGCGATGCTTAAAATCCAAAAAGCGGGCGCGGTCGTGTTCTTGGTGGTTTTTGATGAAATCGTGCGGCGCGTTGTCCATCAGTTCGGCGAGTTTTTGAGCGGAATTGATGATCGTTTTCCGCTGGCCCCAAGCCAACGTGGCCGCCCAAAATGCCATGATCTCGATGTCCTGTTTTTTTGAAAAACGGTGCGGGACCGAGATCGGGTCGTCGGCGATGAACCCGGCGCGGTTGAAACGCGCCGCAGCGGATTCGAGGATGGCAAAAATTTGGTCGTTCATTGGCAGAAATGAAAAGTGCGGGCAGCGGAAAAAATCGGGGCATCGTTACCCGCTGGCCATGAAATTTTTGGGCAAAAGCTGCCCGCGCTTTTTCTTTTTTTTGGAACAATCAAACCCGTTTTTCATGCCCGCCACGATCACTTACACGATTTTCCTGTCCCTCCTTTTTTTGGTAAAAAAAGCCAACCGCGCCCGGTTCCCGATTTTTTGACCGGGCAAATTTCTCACAACAATCTTATTTGATCCCGGTTTTTGCGGGGGCGGGACAAGTTTTCCCGGGCTACGTCCAGTCGAAATGACGGGCGGATCAGGGCGGATTTTTTCGCACCTTTGCCGTCCAAATATTTTTTCCCCAAAAGTCTTTTTCAAAAAAACATGGCAAAAAACTGGACGCTCGGCGAAAAAACCGCCTCCGTAAGAAAAGAGGCCGAGTTCGCGATCCTTGTCTCGGTCATCCAAAACAACCAAACCGAGGAACTGGCCCACGAGCACCTCGACGAACTCGAATTCCTCGCCCTGACTGCCGGGGCCACGACCGTCAAGCGGTTCACGCAGCGGATGAAACACCCCGATTCGCGCAGTTTTGTCGGCTCCGGCAAGCTCGACGAGCTCCGGCAATACATCGAACGGCACGAAGAAATCAATTTGGTGATCTTTGACGACGACCTTTCGGGCAAACAAACCAACGTCATCGAGGAGGCATTGAAAGTGAAAATCGTGGATCGCTCGACGCTCATTCTTGATATTTTCGCGGGCCGCGCCCAATCTGCGCAGGCAAAAACGCAGGTCGAATTGGCCCAAATGAAGTATTTGCTGCCCCGTTTGCGCGGACTTTGGACGCACTTGGAGCGGCAAAAAGGCGGCATCGGGATGCGCGGCCCCGGCGAAACGCAGATCGAGACCGACCGCCGGATCATCGAACAGCGCGTCTCGAACCTCGAAGACCGCCTCAAAGACATCGACAAACAAGCATTCACACAGCGAAAAAGCCGGGGCGAAATGGTGCGCGTCGCACTCGTCGGCTACACGAATGTCGGCAAGTCCACGCTGATGAACCTGATCTCAAAATCGGAGGTGCTGGCGGAAAACAAGCTCTTCGCGACACTCGACACGACGGTACGAAAAGTGGTCTTCGACGCGATGCCGTTCCTGTTGAGCGACACGGTCGGCTTCATCCGAAAACTGCCGCACCACCTTGTTGAAAGTTTCAAATCGACGCTCGACGAGGTGCGCGAAAGCGACATTTTGCTCCATGTCGTCGATGTCGCGCACCCGCAAATGGAGGACCATATCCGCACGGTCATGCAGACTTTGGCCGACCTCAAAGTGACCGACAAAACAACGGTTTTGGTGTTCAACAAAATAGATCTTTACCGGGAGCGGTATTTCGACGCTTTGCTCGATGACGAAACAAAAGCGACCATCGAGGCCGAACTGCACGAAAAAATGCGGAACAACTTTGGCCACGACAGTATTTTCGTTTCCGCGCACACAAAAGAGGGCATCGAGGAGCTGCGCCAAAAAATGGCCCAGATGATCAAGGAAACTTATGTCGTCAGGTATCCCCATCAGGCGAAAGGTTGGTGATTTTTTGCCCGGGCACGTACGGGCGGGTTCAGCCGCCGGTTTTGGACGGGTTTTCTTTCAAAATGCCCGACAACGCATTTGTTAAATCTGAAAATCGGCGGCTGAACCCGCCGGTACCTACCCAACAATCGCCTGCCTGATCGCGGTCAATTTTTCCAATAAAATTTCTAGTTGGTCGAGCGGCAGCATGTTCGCCCCGTCCGATTTTGCCCCCGACGGGCGCGGGTGCGTCTCGATAAAAAGCCCGTCCGCGCCGACCGCGATGCCCGCCCGGGCGATGGCGCCGATGAGCGCGGGCCGCCCGCCCGTGACCCCCGAAGTTTGGTTGGGCTGTTGCAAAGAGTGCGTGCAATCGAGCACGACGGGCGCGCCGAACGACTGCATGACCGGGATTCCTCGGAAATCCACGACCAGATCTTGATAGCCGAACATGGTGCCGCGCTCTGTGAGCATGACGTTCGGGTTGCCCGATTCTTCGACTTTTTGCTTCGCGAATTGCATGGCCTCCGGGCTGACGAACTGGCCTTTTTTGATATTGACGAACTTTCCCGTTTCGGCGGCGGCGACCAAAAGCGACGTTTGGCGGCACAAAAAAGCCGGGATTTGGAGGATATCGACAAATTCTGCGGCCATCGCGGCCTCGCCGTCCGTGTGGATATCGGTCGTCACCGGTACGCCGAACCGCTCGCCGATGGCCCGTAAAATGCGCAACGCCCGCTCGTCGCCGATGCCCGTGAACGAGTCGGCCCGCGACCGGTTCGCCTTCCGATAAGAGCCTTTGAAAATGAACGGGATGTCGAGTTTTTGGCAGATGCCGTGGATCTTTTCGGCAATCTCGAACGCCATTTCCTCGCCCTCGATGGCGCAGGGGCCGGCGATGAGGAAAAATTGGTTGGTTTTGGAATGGGCAAGGTTTGGAATTTTCATGGTATCGTTTTTTCGCTTTTACGCTGCCGCGAGGCTGCGCCTAGTGCCTCGTATGCTGTCGGCTGCGCCGAAATTTTTGGTGCAAATTTTAGATAAAAAAAGCAGTTTTTAATCCAAACACAACGTGGAGCTGGCGGCCATGCTGGACATTTTTAAAAAACGCTCAAAACGGAAGCCACGCCACGGAGGCATCCTGAAAGGAATGGGTGTTCAAAAAGTTGTCCCCGGTTTAAGGATAATTGATTCAAAAATTGGGACTGCCATTTTGGGGCCTAC
>JANOQP010000038.1:0-1641 GCA_031414895.1 Saprospirales bacterium | reverse complement strand
CCGGGTTCCAGTTGTAGGTGGTCTTGTCGGGCGGACGGAGGATCTGAGTCTCCGGCGGCGGCGTGATTGCCGGTCCGCTGCAAACGCCTCCGCCGCAGATGTCGGCTGTCGTGCACGCGTTGCCGTCATTGCACGGGTTCGTGTTGTTGGGGATCAAAAACTGCTACAGGGGCGGGAAGCTATGGGTGGGATCGTTCTGCAACTGGAACTTGATGGCGGTGTAGACGGCATCAAGTGCCGAAAACGGCCCCGCGGCAGGTCTTTTTTTGTCAATCCGGCGTAATAAATCCGGTCGAGCTTGGTGACTTCGTAGCCCAAATGCTCAAAAATGCGGCGGACGACCCGGTTTTTTCCGATAACAATTTCAAGTTCGACCTCCCTTTTCCCGGTCCCGGCGACGTGGCGGATCCAATTGACGGTCGCTTTTCCGTCTTCCAGTTCGACGCCGCGCATGATATGGTCGAGGTCGGCATCGACGACGGGCGAGTTGAGCTCGGCGTGATAGACCTTCTTTGCCTTGTAACTTGGGTGGGACATCCGTTGCGCCAAATCCCCATCGTTTGTCAATAAAAGCAGCCCGGTCGTGTCGCGGTCGAGCCTGCCGACGGGGTAGATCCGCGCCTTGACCGACTCGCCGATGATGTCCATGACCGTCCGGCGGTCGCGCTCGTCATCGAGGGTGGTGATGGCGTCCTTTGGCTTGTTCATCAAGATATAGACCTTCGTTTCGACGGGTTTTATCTGTTTTCCCTGATAAAAAACCTTGTCGGACGGCTTGACGATGTACGCGGGGTTGTCCTCCGGTTTGCCGTTTATCGAGATCAGGCCGTTCTTGACCATTTCGGCGGCCTTTCGGCGGGCGGCGATCCCGCAGTGCGCGACGAATTTGTTCAACCGGAAATCCTCGGTCTCGGTCGGGTTGGCAGCGGTCTTTTTGACGACCTCTATTTTTTTGACAGGGCGCGAGATCGGCATCTGTTTTTCGCGGAGGTCGAAGGCCGGGCGGCGGCGCTTTTCATTTTTCTTCATCATTTTCATGGTGCAAAGGTCAAAAATTGGCCAATCAAAAAAATCAATAAAAAGCAAAATCAGGTTTTCGGGCGTTCAATCCCGTTTAGCTTTCTAATTTCGCCTCGCTTTTTTATCAAAAAACTTAAATAATGTTGAACAGACCAATAACGACGCTCGCTTTTTTGCTCTCGATTTGCGTCGCGGCATTTGCCCAAACGGAGGACCCCATCCTTTTTTCGGTGGACAAAACGCCCGTCACCGCGTCAGAATTCAAGTACATCTATTCAAAAACCAATCAGGAAAAGGCCGACTTTTCAGAGGCCAGCATCCGCGAATACCTCGACCTGTACCAAAAGTTCAAGCTGAAAGTCCAGCGCGCAAAGGACATGCGCCTCGACACCATTCCCGCGCTCAAACAGGAGCTGGACGGCTATCGGCGGCAGTTGGCGAACAGCTATTTGGTGGACAAAGAAGTGACCGACCGCCTCATTCGCGAGACCTACGAGCGGTCGAAAACGGATGTCGAGATGAGCCATATCTTCTTTTTGTGCGATAAAAACGCCAAGCCTGCCGACACTTTGGCCGCATTCAACAAGGCGATGGATGCGATCGCGCGGCTCAAAAAGGGCG
>JANOQP010000037.1:0-7435 GCA_031414895.1 Saprospirales bacterium | reverse complement strand
TTTCTGCTCATTTGGACGCTCGTGATGCTTTTTGTCGCCAAAACTGGCTGGCAAATGAGGCGCATCGAGGGCGACACCGAGTCGTTCACCGTGACCGATTTTTGGAAAAACGCCCGCTACACCTGGGCCTCCGTCGAGCGCATCGAACCGGGCCGTCGGCTTTGGGTGCGCGTCATCGATATTTGGCTGCACGAGCCGGGGACGTTCGGGCGGCGCATCAGTTTTAGGCCGTCGAAGAGCAATATCAAAGAATTTTTGGAGGCAAACCCGGAGGCGTGGGCACTTTTTGGCAAGATCAAGGGCCTGCGGAAATGACCCAAAACCGCCCAAAATAGCTGCCCAAAAAATAGGAAAGCCCGACTGTTTGACCAGCCGGGCTTTCCCTTTTTTATGAAAAAAACGAACCCAAAAAATCAAAGATCGAGAAGCAAACTGATCGGGTCTTCGAGCAGGTTTTTCACTTTCACCAAAAACGTCACGCTCGTCGAGCCGTCGATCACGCGGTGGTCGTAGCTCAATGCGAGGTACATCATCGGCCTGATTTTAATCTCGCCGTTGACCACGATCGGGCGGTCCTTGATTGCGTGCATCCCCAAGATCGCGCTCTGTGGCTCGTTGATGATCGGCGTGCTCATCAGGCTGCCAAAAACGCCGCCGTTGGTGATCGTGAACGTGCCGCCAGTCATTTCTTCGAGCGAAAGTTTGCCCTCGCGGGCCTTCGCGGATAGTTTTTTCAGTGCAATTTCAATTTCGTGGTAGCGCATCGATTCGACGTTTCGGATCGGCGGGACAACGAGGCCGCTCGGCGTCGAAATGGCGAACGAGATGTCGGCAAATTCATGAAAAATCAAGTCCGTCCCGTCGATTTTTGCATTAACCTCTGGCATCTCGATCAGCGTTTTCGCGACGGCCTTTGCAAAGACCGACATGAAGCCGAGCTTGATGCCATATTTTGCCAAAAACCGCTCGTTGTACTTTTCGCGCAGGCCCATCACTTCGGTCATATCGACCTCATTGAAAGTGGTCAGCATGGCCGTGTTGTTCTTCGCAGAGACGAGCCGCCGGGCAATCGTTTGGCGCATCCGGCTCATCCGCTCGCGGCGTTCGGCGCGGCTGAAATTTGTCGCAACTGGTTGATTTGCAACGGGTTGCGCAGCCGGAGCAGGTTTCGCTGGCGCAGCAGGGACTTCAACAATTGAAACCGCTGGCCTTGTTTCTACGGCTTTTTGTGCGTCTTCTTTTGTGATGCGCCCGTCCTTTCCACTGCCCGAAACTTGGGCCGCGGCAACATTTCCCTCGGTCAAAATTTTGGCAGCGGCTGGGCTTGGATGACCCGTTGCGTAGCTGGTTGAAACGGCCGCCGGGGCTGATTTTGCGGGCTCGGCGGCGGGCGAACTGGTCGCTGCTGCTGGTGCGGCAGCGGTCGTTGAAGCGGCCGTGTCGATTTTTGCGAACAACGCCCCGATGGGCAAATCGTCGCCCTCCTTTGCCGCCCAAATGAGCTTCCCGGCGTTTTCCGCGCCGAGTTCTTGGGTGGCTTTTTCGGTCTCGAACTCGCAGATCGGTTCATCGCGCGAGACCATCGAGCCGTCGGGTTTCAGCCATTTCGCGAGGGTCACGCTCACCACGGATTCGCCGAGGGCGGGGACGCGCATTTCTATCACGCTCATTTTTGAGTCTTAAATTTTGAAAAAATGGGTAAAAAAGGCGGGCAAAATTATCCAAATTTGACGGACAGACCCCAAACACACGGGCTTTTGAAAGGTTTTTGCAAGAAAAATTGCCCGGCCAAACCTGCGCTCGAAAATTTCGCCAAAAAAAAATCCAGCCGAACTTAATGCGACTGGATCCTTTCTCGACCATATTGAAAAGTCGCGCTCATTCCGGCAAAATTCGGATGTCTTTGAGCTTCGACCGAAAGTTGTCCGGGTATTTTTGAACAAGGTCGCGGATCTCTTTGACCACGCTGATGTCAAGGCCAGAGATCTCGGCGATAAAAAAGTTGTCGTGGTCGGATTTGTTTATCAAGTTGACAACGATATCCAACTTGGCTTGGGTCATGCCTTCAATTTGGCCCAATTCGATGCCTTGTTCGATGCCTTGCTCGATGCCTTTTTTAAACAAAGGGTCACGCTCTTCAACGAAATATTTAGAAATTTTCAGCATAAGGTTGTCTATTAATGGCTGCAAGTTACGCAGGTTCGAGATCACGCGCAACTGGTTGGTAAAACGCTGGAACTCGAGCTCTGTTTCCGCGAATTCCTTGAGTTTTTCAAATACCTGTTCAGCGACAAGTTCGGGCGGGGCCGTTTCAAAATCCGCCAAAAGGGCCAATATGATTAGTTCGGGCGTTTCTGTTTTGAGCAGTTCGCGGTAGTTGATGTCGCGCAGCCAATCGAGGTGAAAACGGAACGAAAGGTCGGCATCGCTCAAATGCGTCTCCATCGTCGGCGGGTTTTCGCCCAAAAAGATCACATACTGCAAGACCTGTGCCCGCTCATATTGCCGGATCAAAAAGCCTTTGTACTCAAACATCCGATAGCGCATTTTCGAGTCGTTTTCCACCTGAAACTCGATGTGCAGCACCAGTTCCCGCCCGGTATCGTCCGTGATGATGGCTATGAAATCGGCCTTCGCTTCTTTCGTTTTTTGGAGCTCGACATTCACGGGCCGCATCCCGGTTATGACCAGCCCGGCAAAGATCAACATCAGGCCCGGCACCGCCCTGATGAGGTTCTCTTTGATGATCTTGTCGTATTTGTTCGCCTCGGAGCGGTTTGGGTCGGGCTTTTTCTTGGAATTTGCCACGCTGAAAATGTTTTGCAGGGCAAAGGTGTTTCGACTTTTTGTAAAATTAAATGTTTTAAAAACATATTTTTTTTGCAACATTGAAACGGTTTTTCCACGCCTCGTTTATTCCCCAAGAACAATCACACGTCGCCCAAAAACGCCCAATCCATTTTTGATCTTCAAAAAATAAACCCCGCCAGGCAAACCTGTTTCATCAAATTCAAACTGCAAAAGCTCATTTTTTGCTGTGCCCATTTTTGTTGAAATGCATTGGCCGAGCGGCCCAAAAAGGGCAACCGAAAATTGCTCGGCATCAAAACCGGGCAGCTGCATTTCGACCAAAAAATGCCCGTTCGATGGGTTCGGGACAATGAAAATAGCGGGCGATAAGGCCGGCCCCACCACCCCGGTCACGCCGACGGATTGCGTCTCGGAATCGCCGTTGCAGGTGTTCGACAAAAAAAGCTGGACATTGAAAACGCCGTTCGCCGCGTAGGTGTGCTGCACCGCCCAACCGCTCACAATGTCCGTCGCGCCGTCGCCAAACTGCCAAAAATAGCTTTGCGCGGCGGTGTCCACGGCAGTGCAGGTGACGGTCAGGCCGGTTTTTTCGACCAAAAAAGTGGCATCCGCGGGGTCATCAAAGTTCACCAAAATTGTTTTAAAAACTTGGTCGCTGCCGAACAAATTGGCCGCCGTCAGCGTCACTTGATAACTGCCGGGCATTGCGTAAGTGGTCAGCGGGTTTGCAAAAGTGGAACTGGCCGGCTGCCCACCGGGAAACTCCCATTGGATGGAAACCAAACTGGCCGGGTCGGCGGGGCCGGTGAATTTTACAAAGGCCGGAAAATTTGTCAGCGAGCAACCCGGCGTGATTTGCACCTCAAAATCAACCTCCGGGGCCAATCCGCCGACGGCAAAAACCTTCGTCACGAGCAGTAAATCTGGCGCGCCGGGGTTCGTCACGGCAACCCGGAAGCGGTCGGTGGGCAGGGCGGGCGCAGTGAGCTCGAGGTTGTTCGACGCGGTCGTGGCGAGCAAAATGCCGTTTTTGAACCATTTATAGGTGCTCCCGGCCACGTTTTTATCAAAAACGAGGTCGATTTCCATCAGGCTGTTGCCGTTCAAAAAATAGAGCGGCTGCACCGCCACGCTGTCCTGCTGGAAATAATCGTCGAGCTTCGCAAATTCCGGCAGGAGGTCTTCAAAGGTCAGTTCGTTGTAGGCGACGGAGACTCCGGCGGTCGTCGCGAGGCCCGCGAAACTGCTCAAATTGTTGCTGTTCAAGTTGATATACTGCACCGAAGCGGGCAGGCTGGCGAAGGCCGGGATGATGCCTGTGAGCAGGTTCGTGTTCAGGTTGATCCATTGGATTTTGGGCAAATTGGAAAAATCTGGCGGTGCACCCGTTAGCCGGTTCAGCCCAAGTTCCATCGATTTCAGGTTCGGTAAATTGGAAAAATCGGGCAGCGGCCCCGCAATTTTCGACGGCCTCGGCTGCTCCGGGATGAATACGAACCATTCGCGCCAGCCACCTATATATATGGACTCCAAATTTGGGAGGAAATGAAAATCCGGCAGCGTGCCTTCCAGTTCCACGCCCGTGATGGCGAGCGATTTGAGCGCGGGAAGTTTTGAAAAATCGGGGATGTCCGTTTTGGTCGTCAAAAAAACGAGGTTGAGTTTTTCCAAATTGGCCAGTTTTGAAAAATCGGGGATCGGCCCGGTGAAATCCGCCGGGAAAACATCGCCCAGCACCTTCGTGCCGCCGAGGTCCAGTTCCCTCAAATTGGGCAAATGTTGAAAATCCGGCACAGGCCCGGCCAGCGACGTGCCGCGAATTTGAACCGTTTCGAGCATCGGCATTTTTTGGAAATCAGGGACGGCCGTCACCGCGCTTTCAATGATTTTTAGGCTGCGCAAATTGGACAAATGTTGAAAATCAGGGACGGGGCCCGTCGCGAGCGAATTGGCAAACTGCACATTTTCGAGCGCGGGCAGGTGGCTGAAATCGGTCAAACTGCCCGTAAAACGGTTGGCGGAGAGCGACAAATTTTTCAAAAGCGGCAAATGCGAAAAATCCGGGAACGATGCACCCGGCGGCGCGGCGGCCAAGTTTGAGATCGTCATTTCGGCCAAAATCGGCATTTTGCCAAAATCCGGCAGCGAAGTGATGAGGGTCGAATCGGCGGGCCAAGTGGCTGCGAGCGTGAGTTTTTTGAGGTTCGGCAGGTCGAGGTCGGGCAAAATGCCGCGCAGTTTATCGAGCAAAATGACGGATTCCGCGCAGCCATCGGCGTTCACCAAAACGCCGGCCCAGGTTTTCATCGGCTGCCCAAGGTCCCATGGTTGCGACCAGTTTGGGCCGTTCATCTGGTTGAAAAACTTGGCCAGTTCGGTCGAATCGGCCGGGCATTGGGCAAAGACCGGGGCGGTAAAGCGGAAAACGGCTGCGAAAAAGATGGCTTTCATCGTGCGATATTTTTTTGAAAATTGACCGGGCTGCATCTGGGTTTCCCGTCAAAACTAATCCAAAATTCTGCGAGAAAAAGCATTTCGCGGACATAAAAAATGCTCCGAATGAAAAATCCCAAAATCAAAAATACCTTTGGCCAGCCCACCAGACGGATTCCGGTTTGTCCGATATTCATCAATCTTCAGTTATCATTCATCATTCAAAAAAAATGGAACGTCGCTCTTTTCTTAAAAACTCCGGCCTCGCCGCCGCTGCCCTCGGATTCCAAAACACGCTCGAACTCGGTGCGCCCGCCAAAAAAATCGGCCTCCAACTTTATTCCGTCCGCGACGATATGGCCAAGGACGCGGGCGGTACCATCGCCGCGCTCGCCAAGATGGGCTACCGCAACATCGAGGGCTTCGGGATGCAGATGGAGCCGGGCAATATCTTCAAAACGCCGGTCGCGGAGTTCAAAAAAATGATGGCCGGCAATGGGCAGTCGATGCGTTCGAGCCATATCAATTTGGACTCGACCATGTTCGACGCGAAGGGCAAACCGGGCGATATTTTCAAAAAACACCTCGAATCTTCCGCCACGCTCGGCCTCGATTACCTCATCTACCCGTGGATTAAACCGGAGGAGCGCACGACCGAGTTCATGAAAAACGCCTGCAACTGGCTCAACGAGGGCGGCGCGCTCGCCAAAAAACAGGGCATCACGATGGGCTATCACAACCACGATTTTGAGTTCACGCAGCGGACGCCCGATGGCCGGCTGCTCTATGAAGTGCTTTTGCAGGAGACCGACCCGGCCCTCGTGGCGATGCAAATGGACCTTTATTGGGTCTGTTTTGCAGGCTACCAACCGATGGACTGGCTCAAAATGTACCCGAACCGCTTCCGGCTTTTCCATGTCAAGGACATGGCCGCGACCGAAAAACGGGAGACCATCGAGGTCGGCGACGGGTCCATCAATTTTCAGGAAATCTTCGATGTCGCCCGATCGAAAGGGGTCGAACATTATGTCGTTGAGCTGGAACATTACCGGACGACGCCGATGGAAGGCGTTGGAAAGGCATTCAAAGGGGTGAAAAAATTGAAGATCTGACCGCCCGTTTTTTTGTTGAATAAAATAGCCAACTTGTTGATTTTCAGCAAGTTGGCTATTTTTTTAATAGAAAAACCGCGCCCGGTCAACCATTTTTGAGCGCGACCGCCAATTCGAGCGCACGGGCCAATTGCTCCTCCGGGGTCAAATACGAATTGTCGATGACGACCGCTTCTTCTGCCTGCCGGAGGGGGCTGTCGGCCCGCGAGGAGTCGATGCGGTCCCGTTCGAGGAGGTTCTTTTTTATTTCCCCTGCCGAAAAAATTTGACCTTTTGCGGCGAGTTCTGCACGTCGCCGCTCGGCGCGGATATCGGGGTCGGCGGTGACAAAAATTTTGAGTTCCGCATCGGGGAAAACAACCGTCCCGATGTCGCGGCCATCCATGACGATGCCGCGTTTTTTGCCCATCGCCTGTTGTTGTTTCACCAAAAAACGGCGCACGGCGGAGACCTCCGCGACCGGGCTGACGAAATCCGAGATGCGCATTTCGCGGATCTTTTCCTCGACATCGCCACCGTTCAGAAAGATATGGTTGCCCGTCGGGCGGCGTTCAAAATGCAGTTCGATATTCGCCAAAGCACCCGCGACCGCCGTCGGGTCCGTCCAATCCACCCCGTTTTCGAGGAAAAATAGGGTCACGGCACGGTACATTGCCCCCGTATCGACAAACGCATAATGGAGCGACTTGGCGAGGGCCTTGGCGAGGGTGCTTTTTCCACAGGACGAGTAGCCGTCAATGGCAACGATGATCTTCGGCACGGATTTTAGCGATTTTAGGGGCGAAAATAGCAAAACTTGGAAGGCAAAAATTAAAAGGCAAAAGGCAAAAGTGCGGGATGCCGGACGGCTTTAAAACATCTGAAATGGGCGACATTCTGTTGATTTTTTATGGGTTTCTGACCGCGGCCGAAATTTTCAGGTGGCTGTTTTTGTACGGGCGGGTGACAGCCCCCCCCGCCCCCGCCCGAGGGGGGGAGGAGCAATCCCACGAGCCCCGTATATCAAATGGAACCCACACATTACTTGAATCCGAGGCACAAAATTTCCAATATAGGGTGACGCATGAGATTGCTCCTCC
>JANOQP010000036.1:0-5516 GCA_031414895.1 Saprospirales bacterium | reverse complement strand
GCAAAACAATAAGGTGGAGATTAGACGCATGGGTTTTCCTTTTTTTAAAATTTTCTGAACTATGATTCTTATGATTTTTTTGATGACCATGATTTATTATCGGTCTGATTTTCAAATCATGGCCATCAAAAAAATCATAAGAATCATAGTTCAGACAATCACTTCACCAATTTCCGGGTAAAAAACCGCCCGCCCGCGCGAACCGTCACGAAGTAGATTCCCGATTGCAGCCCGCCCGTTTCGAACTCAAAAGAGGCTGCACCGCTTGCCAATTCGGTTTGGTTCAAAACCTGCCCGACCGCATTGGAAACCACGATGGTTTTTTCTTCAGAAACCAAATTTTCAAACATCAGGACCGATGCGCCCGCGCCCGCTGGATTGCCCAAAAGGGTGAAAACTTGCGCATCCTCGATCAAGTTGTTGGTCCCCGAAGTGCATTCCGCATTCGTGAAACAAGCTCCAAAACAAGTCGCAACTGTCAAATCGGCATTGACTTCCGGCAAAAAACGGTCGTTGAAATTGGCCGGGTCGCCGCAGGGCAGGCCGGTCAGGTTTTCCTTGCAGCTATAATCCGCGCACGGGCCGTTGGCAAAAGTGTAAAAGGACTTGAACGCTTTTTTGCGAGGCACTGTCAGTTCGTAGATTTTGTCGCCGTTCGCGTCGCTCATTTTGTACTTGCCGCCCGGCACGTCAAAATTGCCGCCGCCAGCAATCCAAACACCATCGGGGCTGGGCACGACGGCGCCCATTCCGAGCTTGAAATTGATTTTCACCTCGTCACCGCAGGCATAGCATGAATTGTAGCAAAATTTCGGCACGTCCGTGTCCGCGCTCACAAGCAAAAGGCGGTTTGTGAATTGGTCGAGCGTTTTCGTGCATTCCTCTGTGCCGAGAAATTGCTCCTGCGCCGCCCATTTGTCGAGCTGGATTTTGTACTCATACGAGCCGTTCGGCACGGCGATGCTGGCCTCCCAAATGCCATCGAGGTTGGCATCGGTCATCGGATTGGCAACATCCGACCATGCGTTGAACGAACCGGAGACATAAGGTTGGTCAAAATTTGGGGCATAACTGTTCATGTCCACCTGAAAATTGACCGTGCGGATGACCGGTGCGCCGCTCGTTTTGACCACGATTTCGTCGAAATAATTGACTAAATCGGTGCCGTTGCCGACGTTCCCGAAGTCCGAAAACAGCACAATCCGCTCATAAACGCCCAATGCCGTGCCATTTGGGGCCTCGAAAGAGGGCAAACTGGCATCAAAACAAAGTTCTTCCCACTCGTTGATTTTCGTGTTCGCGACCTGCGTGACCCAGTTCGGCTGGCCGGAAGTCGAGCCTTCGAGTTTCAGCGCGAGGTTGCCGATATGGTCCATGTGAACCATGACGCAAATCTGTCCGCCGTTGGAAAAATCAACCGGCACGGTCGGGTTTGGGTTCGAGAATGCGCCCGCCCAAACTTCAGCGACGGCGGGTTTGATGAATTTCAGCACCTTCCCGGTCGTGTTGATGCCCGATGGGTTCGGGTTGGCGATGATTTCGGTCAGCGAGCCGTCGAGCGGCGAGCCGAAATATTGGAAAGCGGTCCCGGTGGCTACCGTTTCAAAATCGAGGATTTCGGTCGTCGCGCCGCCGTTCGGCAAGGTGGTGATGTCGTCAAAATAAGAGGTGAGGTCGGTGCCGTTGCCCGCCGTCCCGAAATCGAAAAACAGCACGATGCGCGTATAAATATGCCCGGCGGCAGGCGCGTTCGGGGCCTCAATGCTCGGCAGGCTGGCATCAAAAACGAGCTCTTCCCATTCGTTCACTTTCGTGTTCGCCACGGTGACAGCCCAGTTGGCGCCGCCGTTTGTCGAACCTTCGAGTTTGAGCGTCAGCGAGCCGATATGGTCCATGTGGACCTTTACGGCAATCTTTCCGTTGCCAATCAAATCGACGACGGTCGTCGGGTTTGGATTGGAAAAAAAGCCCGACCAGACCTCCGAAACGGCAGGCTTGATATGCTTCCCGACCATCGAGCTCGTATTGATGCCCGTCGCGTTCGGATTGGCGATGATTTGATTGGTCGAGCCGTCGAGCGGCGAGCCGAAATATTGGAAGACGGTGCTGGTCGCTGCCGTTTCAAAGTCCAAAATGGTCGTTTGCGCCCGCGAAAAGGCTACGGCAACCAGTATAAAAGAAAGGGAGAGGAGAAGTCTTTTCATGTTTAAGTGATTTTAAAATTAGGAACAAAATTTCTTGGATGATGAAAATCAACGGGCAAAGTTGGTTGCCACGCACTGCCTTCGGAGAATTTTATACCACAACTCGACTACGGCAAGTCAAATTTTTTGGTACGGCAAGGCCACACAAAACAAGGGGAAAAGGAGGGCGGCGGACTTTGTATGTTTGCTCTCCGATGCCACTCATTCTTTTGTGGGTGAAAAAATTCATCGAGCTGTTTTTTATGAAAAAACCTGAAATCTCAAATTCAACGAGGCTGTCATGCTGTAAGCATCTGCCCAAATTTCAGCACTAATCTTGGGCAGATGCTTACAGCATGACAATGTGCTGGAACTTGGATTTTGCGTTTTTTTCAAAAAAAAGCTCGGTCGGAAAAACTCGGTGGGCGCATATTTCAATTTTAGTTTTCATGCTTTTCGCGCTACTTACCCCCCGTGAAATGACCGCGCAAGGCGTGAATTTGGGCATCCCGCCCGTCCAAAATTTTTCCAAAAAAACCTACAAGGCCGGAACGCAAAACTGGGATGCCGCCCAGGACCACCGGGGCGTGATGTTTTTTGCGAACAACGAAGGCCTCCTCCATTTTGATGGCAACAATTGGGACTGCTTCCCGGTGGCCAACAAAACCGTTGTCCGCTCTGTGGCGATTGACCGGAATGGGCGGGTTTTTGTCGGGGCGCAAGGCGAGCTCGGTTATTTTTTTCCGGATGAAAACGGGCGGCTGGGCTATCATTCTTTGGTGCATTTGCTGCCCGCCGAAAAGCGGAATTTCGAGGATGTCTGGGACATCGTTTTCGTTGGCGAGGCTGTTTTTTTTCGGACGAACCACGCTGTTTTTCAATTTTTGGATGAAAAATTAACCATCTACGAACCCGGCGGCGACCTCACGGCGATGTTCGCAACGATGCGCGGATTGATTGTCCAGCAAAATATGTCCGAACTTTTGGTTTTTGAAAATGGCGGTTTTCGCCCATTTCTGCAAAGCACGGATTTGAAAAGTTCGCTGACCGGAGCCATGAACTGGCGGGGCGACACACTCCTTTTGGCCTCGCTGAAAAACGGGATTTTTTATTTTACAAAAAACGAGCTTGCCCGTTGGCCGACCCGTCACGACGCGCTTTTTCGGGAAAAGAGGATTTACTCGGCGACGGCCCTGCCAAACGGCCACCTCGCGCTCGGCACCTCGCTCGACGGCCTGCTCGTACTCGACGAAAAGCGGCGCATTTTTCAGCACCTGACCAAAAAAACGGGGCTTCAAAACAACAATATTTTGCACACGTTCACCGACCGCGCGGGCAATCTTTGGCTCGGCCTCGACAGCGGGATTGACTGCGCGGTGCTCGATGCGCCGTTCACATCGGTCATCCCCGACGGCGATTTGCAGGGGACTGGCTACGCGGCGGCTGTCCATGAAAACCAGCTTTTTTTAGGCGTGTCGAACGGTGTTTATCAGACCGCTTGGAACGGCTTTTTTGATCCTGAAAAGCGGCCTTTTTTTCAAAAAATAGCGGCGACCGACGGCCAAGTTTGGGGACTGAACGCGATTGGAAACGAACTTTTGCTAGGCCACCATGAGGGCAGTTTTCGGCTCGAAGGGGACGGTTTTAGCCAAGTTTCGGGCGAGCCGGGCGCGTGGACTTTTGTCCAATTTTCGGAGGACTATTTGTTCGGCGGCACCTATTCCGGGCTGGTTTTATATAGAAAATCTGGTAAAAACTGGGTTTTTGAGCAAAAAATGAGCGGACTCAACGAGTCCTGCCGAATCATGGTGAAGGATGCCGACGGCGCAATTTGGGTCGCCCATCCGTATCGCGGGCTTTATCGGGTCGAGTGGTCGCCGGAGCGGAAAAGCGAGTTGCGCGTCCAGTTTTTCAATTCAAAAAACGGGCTGCCTTCCGACCTCAACAATTTTGTTTTTCAGGTGGCGGGCAAGGCCGTTTTTGCGACCGAAAACGGGGTTTTCCGTTTTGAAAAACAGTCTGCAAAATTTGTCCCGGACGAAGATTTTGACCGCATTTTGGGGAAAGGCCAGCGCATCAAATTGCTCCGCGAAGATGCCGATGGCAATATTTGGTACGTTGCTGAGCGAGAGGCCGGGGTGCTTTTGGTGGACGATTTTGGTCTGAAAAAAGCGGTGCAAAAAAAGGTTTTCCCCGAGCTTGCAGAAAAACTCGTCGCTGGTTTCGAGTTCATTTTTCCGGTCGACCGGGACAATGTTTTTTTCGGCTCCGACCAAGGTTTTACCCATTTCAACGCCACCCAAAACCGGGGCGCGGACACCGTTTTGCAGGTAGTTTTAGGGCAGGTCAATGCCAGCTACTTGCAGCGCGACAGGGTACTTTTTGGCGGTTATTTTTTGGAAAAAGGTGTTTTGCAAAACCATCAGAGCGACGATTTGCCCGTTTTGGGTGCCGAGATGAACAGCCTGCGCTTCTCGTTTTCGGCAACGGAATTCAAAGACCCGGCTTTCATTCAATACCGTTTTAAACTCGATGGATTGACCGAAACTTGGTCGGATTGGTCGGGCGAAAGCGTGCGGAACTTCACCAATTTGGGCCCCGGAAAATACAGTTTCGGCGTTCAGGCCCGGCGAAAGGATGGGCGCGAGAGTGCAGTCGTGGCATTCGCTTTCCGCATCCGCCCACCGTGGTATTCGAGCGCGGTGGCACAGTTTTTTTACGCGCTTGCGTTCATCGGCCTGTTCGCGGGGATGCTTTTTCGGCAGCGGCGAAAAACGGAAATAGAGAAAAAACAACTGACAGCCCGGCACCAGCAAAAAACAGCAGAACAACAACTCGAAGTCGAGCAATCGAAGGCCGCGCTGACCGAGATCCAACACGAAAAATTGCAGGCAGAGATCAATTTCAAAAATCAGGAACTGGCCTCGGCGACGATGCACTTGGTGCAAAAAGGCGAGATTTTATTGACCGTGCAGGAAAATTTGAACCTGATTTTGGAACAATCAACCAGCCCTGCGGTCAAAAAGGAAATCCAGCAATTGCTAAATTTGTTGAATTTCGATGCAAAATTGGACGGCGATTGGGAACAGTTTGCCTTTCATTTTGACCAAGTCCACGTTGATTTTTTGCAGCGGCTGCGCGAACAATTCCCGCAACTTGGCGCGAACGACCACAAACTTTGCGCCTTTTTGCGGATGAACCTGGCGACAAAGGAAATCGCGCCATTGATGAACATTTCGGTGCGCGGGGTCGAGGCGAGCCGGTATCGTTTGCGGAAAAAACTGGGGCTGCCGGGCGATGCGAACTTGACGGATTGGGTCTTGGGGCTTTAAA
>JANOQP010000035.1:0-11835 GCA_031414895.1 Saprospirales bacterium | reverse complement strand
TCCCAATTAGTAGATAATTCCGTTTTTTATTGTTTGATCAACTTTATCGACCAAATGCCCGCCCCATTTTTCACCTCCAAAAAATAGGCCCCGCCCGGCAGGCCTTCCAAGTTCACCTTTACCGAATTGGCCCCGGCCAACAATTGCCTTTTGGGAAAAGCGCGCACCCATTTTCCGTTCATATCGGTCAATTGAAACGCGCATTCCGCCGTGCTTTCCAAATTGAAATTTATCCAACAAACATCACTGACTGGATTGGGGAAAGCCTGTAATTTCATTTTCTCATCAAGAGAGCCAATAGCGATGATTTCTTTTGAAACTATCGTCTTCGCGTAATTGGTGATAACTGGCGCATTATAGTCGAAATAGATCCCGCAGCGGTTCAAAATTGAATCGAGTTTATAATCAACAATCGCGGTTTTCATCCGAAAAAGGACATAGCCGTGGCTGCCCGGTTCGTCGGACGTGCTGTCGGGCAGGTTGATGTCGTCGAAACGCCATTGGAGCACATTGTCCGCCGGGAATTCGAGGACATATGGGTGGCTGGCCCCGAGCATTTCGATGGTTTTTATGTCCAAAAGTTCGGGCACCGTGTCGATCACGTTGATGAACGAGGCGGGGAAATTGCCCGTGTTCTGGAACCGGATGATATAGTCGAGGCTGCCGAAGTTTTGGCTGACTTGCAGGCCGAGCTTCGGGAGGTTGACCGTTTTGTCGTTCGGGTCGAGGCTGCCGACGGAGGTTTGCCGGAGGGCGATGATATTGTTCGAGTTGTCCGCGTCCGCGCTGCCGACGGGCGAGATGTTGTATTGTGTCGTGACGAAAACGCCGATCGGAAGGGTCGTTTCCCATTTGATCGAGACCGTCATTTGGAGCGACTCGAAAGGCCAAAGGCTGTCGATGTTCCAAATATGCGCCGGCCCGGTCGTCGCGTCGGGTTGGAGGCTGAAAAAAATGGTGTCGATCCGGCCTTTTATGTACGGGTCGGACACGTCGAGGATGAAGGTGCCGGGCGCGATCGTGTTGCCGACATTGGCGATGGTGATTGTGTAAATGGTCGTGAAACCGGGCCGCGGGTTGTTGCTCGGCGCGACGCTGACGCAAAGGTTGGTCACCTCGCCGTCCGGGCAGAGCCTGAAATCCTCGTGCGGGAAACTGTCGTTGAAGACCTGGCTTTTCAGGTACCGCGTGGCTGGTTCGTTGATGTATCCCGCGATGGTGCCCATCTTGAAATAATAGGGGATGCCCGGTTTCACGAGCTTGATATAGTTGCCCAAATGGTTGGTCGTCGCGAACGGAAAGTCGTTCGTATGGTGCAAAATCCGGTTGGCCAGCGCGAAATCGTCGCCGTTTTCGATGCTGTCGCAATTGAAATCGGCAAAAACGCGCCCCCGCGCAAACGGGTAGATGCCGGTGCAGACCGAGGCCAGTTCGTTCTTGTTGTTGCAGCCCTCGGCGTTGCTTTTTATGGTGACGGAATCGAACTGCGCGGCCAGTTTGTCGCAGAGGAAATAGGCGTTGCAATCGGCCAAAAGGGTGTTGAACGAAATATCGACCTTGCCCTGAACCTGATCGAGGGCCGACAAAGAACCGAGCGTGAGCAGGTTGGGGTTGGACGTGACGGAGAGTTGTTTGCCCACGCCCTGCAATTTCCCGAAGCCGGAAATTTCGGCCAACAGGTTGTTCGACGTGAGGTTGAACGACTGGTTGATGGTCGTGAGCGAATCGAAACCGTTGATGGTCGCCAACTTGGCGTTGCCCGTTATTTTGAGTGAGCCACCGATATAATTGAGGCCCTTAAATGCGTCGATGGCCGCCAATTTTCCATTGTTGCTGATCGTCAGGTCGTTGAACATGGTCGTAAAGGCGTTCATGCCCGTGATCGAGGTCAAATTTGGGTTGCTCAATATGTTCAAATGCCCACCGAGCGTGTTGAGCTTCGGCAGCCCGTTGATGGAAATGAGGCCGTTAATGAATACGTCCATGTTGCCTCCGACATTGGCCAGCTCGGAAAGGCCGGTAAAATCGGTCAGTTTTGGGTTGGAAAACACGTTGAAATCGACGCCGATGTTGGCGAGTTTTTCAAGCCCGGTGAAATCGACGAGCACTGGGTTTGAATAGACCGAAAGGTTTTTGCCGATATATTCGAGGTTGTCGAGGCCGCTGCAATTTTCCAATTTGTCGTTCCCATAAATGGTCAACCAGCCGTTGATAAAGGCGACAGCGTTGAGGCCCTGCAAGGATTTCAATTGTTTGTTGGTAAAAATCTCTGCGTTCCCGCCAATGTACTCCACCAAACCCAGCCCGCCCAACGAGGTCAAAACGGGGTTGGCGAGCACCGTCAGCCCACCGTCGAGGTCGGTCAGTTTTGAAAGGCCATCGACGTTTTTCAGCAGTGCATTGTATTGGATGTTAAAATTGCCCTTTACCTTTTTCAGCGACGAAAGCCCGGCAAGGTCCACCAGTTTTGGGTTCGCGTAAATCAAAAATTCGCCTTCCACAAGTTCGATTTTCGAGAGGCCGAGGAGATTTTCGAGGTTTCCGCAGGATTTTATTGCAAGCGCGGACTTTACTTTTTTCAATCCCGAAAGACTGTCGAGGTTGGTGATATTGTTCCCCTCGATGGTCAAATAGGTTGGAAAATCCGTGCAACCGGGATATTTCAACCTAAAACTGTCCACTTCGGACTGCGAGGCAAGTGTCAATGGGGCAGTTGGGCATTGCGCAAAAACTTGGCCGCCATAAAGGAAAAGGACGAGCAGCGAAAAAAGTGTTTGTTTCATGTTTTGTGCGTTTATCGGCCAAATTTGGTGGTGTGAAATTAAGGGGGCCACCTCTTTTTTTAAAAGACAATTTTGGGGTTTTATCAAAAAAAAGAGCGGCCACTGAGGCCTTTTGCCAAAACCGCTTTGTCATTCTGAATGATCCTGCCGACGCGAAAACGGCATTTTACAAACAAAAGGTAACTATTTAACACATAGGTACAATAGAGGATTTCACATAGAAAACATAGCCTTTTTGCTTGCAATCATCTATGTGGGCTATGTGAAAACATCTATTGTGCCTATGTGGTAAATAGCTACAAACAAAAAACCAAAAATGTCACCCTTTACCACGTCGACAGATTCTTTCAGAATGACAAAATGGCCTTTTGGGGATTGCTTTTTATCAAAAAAAATCCGTGCAGACCGATCGGCCCACACGGATTTTTTTGGTTAAAATGTTGCCGCGAGGCTGCCCGCTGGCGCGAGGCTGCGCCTCGTGTCCGATATTATGTCGGCTGCGCCGACCCCACGACCGCAGTTATTGGGTGGCCAATTGCGCATTGACGCGCCCCCAACCAAAACTGCCGTTCCGGTTCGGGTAATAGTTCGCACTGGTTTTCATTTTATCAAAGACCTGCGTGGCCGTCCACGACGGATGTTTTGACCAAATGAGCGTGGCAATCGCCGCCGTCGAGGCCGTTGCGACCGACGAGCCTCCGACCTCCGAAGGGTCGTCGCCCGACATGGCGATCGAGAGCGGGTTGCGCCCCGTTTGGGTGCGTTCCATGACGACCACGAAATCGACTTTGCTGCCCGTATGGCAATTGTAACAGGCCGAAGTGAGGTTGTTCTTCACGCCAGTCACCGCGACCGCCTGCACCATCGAGGCCGGAAAGATCACACCGACGAACCACGACGACCAGCCAAAAGAGGTCCCGGCGGCGCAAAAAATGAGCTTGCCCTTGTTTTTTGCGAAAATAATGGCGTCCCGGATCTGGTTGGAACTGGTCAGCCGGCCCATGCTCATGCTCATCACTTTGAGCGATGCCGTGTTGCCGCCCTGGATAAATGCGTTGCTCACGCCGACCGTTTCGCGGCTCTCGTCGATGAAAACATCGGCTGCCGCGCGGCACGAAATGATGTTGCAATTGTAGGCGATGCCGACCGAGTTGCCGTCCGTCCCGCGCGGCCCGGCGGCTGCTCCGATCATCGAGGTGCCGTGGCCGCAGAGGTCGTTCGGCGTTTCCGGCGGCCCAATTGGCTGGCCGAGCCAATTGGTCTCCTGCGGCAAAGTGACCCATTTTTCGATGCTCCGGCCCGAGCTTTGGCCCTGGTTGAAGTCAAAGCCGAGGTTTTCCTGCTCCTCCGAACAGCCCGTGTCGATGATCATGAGCTTGGTCTCGCCGCCCTTCGCGCCGTTGGCCCACGCCTCGGCGATCTTGTGGAAAGTGTGGTTCCAGCTTTGTTTGCAGCCCGGCACGATCGTGTTGTAATCGGTGCCGCTCACGAGGTTGATCGCGGGCGTGTTGCCGCCGCAGCCGGATGTGCCGGACCGCTCGATGGCGGCCTCTTTTTGGAAAGGTTCGTAGGCCGTCGGTTCCGCATACCTGACCAGTTTTGAGGCGCGGAGCAACGAGATCGTGGCCGGATTGCGGATAAAAACGTTGAAATTGGGCAAAACGCCCGATTCGTCAAAGGCCATTAAATTCGCCTCTGTGATGCCGGGCGCGGTCTTTTTTTCCGAATTTAGGATCAAATCCAGCACCTCGCGGCGGGCATCGCGCCATTTTTTGCCGGCAATATTGATCTCGTGCAAACGGTTTTCGACCGCTGTTTCGCCCTCCGGCCGATAGCCGACCGACATCACAAAATCCGTGTTTGAAAGTGCCGTCCAGACCATTTGGTCACTGGCGGATTGCCACCAAAATTCGCCCGTTTCGAGCAAATTTACTTTGATGAACTGGTCCAAGGTCGCCGGGTCGGGCGCGGGTGGGGGAGTGAGCGTTGCGTTTGTTTCGTTTTTTTGGCAGGCCCAAATGCTCAACATGAGCAAAAAGGCCGCGGCGAGCGTCCAATTTTTTTTCATAAAACCGAATAGGTGAAGGTGATTAAACAATGTTTGGGCGAATGTACGCAGCGGCCAATTTTAAGGTTGCCAAAATGCCGTTTTATGAAAATTAACGGTCACCATTTGTGACCGGGCGGTCAGGTTGGCCGCTGCTTTTTCAAGACCCGCATCGCCCGAAGGTATTGTTTCGCCAACCGCGTGATATTGACCTTGCTCTCGCTCACGTCGTCCGTCCATTTTACGGGCAACTCCTTGATTTTCAACGAGTTCCATTCCGAAAGGGCCAAAAGTTCGGTGCTGAAAAACCAGCCGTTCGAGACCGCCCCGCCCGCCCGGAGCATCGCCACGCGGTCGCGGCGCAGCCATTTGAAACCGCACATCCCGTCCGAAAAGCCCGTGCCGAGGTATGTTTTCAACAAAAAATTGAACACGCGCGACGTGATCTCCCGCTTCAACGTGCGCCCCACGACGACCGATTTTCGGTGCAGCCGCGAGCCATAAACCAATTCAAAACCGTCCTTTTCGATGAAATTTATTGCCTCCGGGAAATGCGCGAGATCGGTCGCGAGGTCGAGGTCCATGTAGCCGACGATGTCCGCCGAGCTTTGCGCCCAACTGGTTTTCAGCGCGAGGCCCACGCCTTTTTCGGGCACTTTTACGAGGGAAATACCGGGCAGTTCTTTTTGCAAAAATTCGGCGATTTCCGGTGTCCGGTCGGTCGAGCCGTTGTCGGCGATGACGATTTTCCAACGCGAATTGGCCCCGTTTGGATAGTTTTTTTCCAAAAAAGCGTACAAAATCCGCACTTGCCGGTCGAGCGAGGCTTCTTCGTTGAGGACGGGGATGGTGATGTCGAAGGTCATTTTACAGCGGTTACGTCTCCTTTGAAAATCACCGAGGCCCCGTTGATGAACTTCACTTTCGCCACATAAACGTAGACGGCGACCTCCGAATCCTTCCCCCGAACGGTCCCGTTCCACCCAATCGACGGGTCGGATGGCTGGAAATTTGTGTTCTCAAAAACCAGGTCGCCCCAACGGTCGAACACCCGGAGGAACTCGATTTCGGCGATGCCCGCCCCGCCAAAAACGGTGAACCCGTCGTTGTCGCCGTCAAAATTTGGCGAAAAAGCCGTCGGGATATAAACGGGCGAGAGCCGCACCATGATCTCGCGCGTTGCGATGGCCGTGCAGCCGTTTTCGTCGGTGATGATGATTGAGTAAGTGGCCGAATTGAGCGGTTGCGCGATGGTCACGGCGCACGAATCGCAGTCGATCGGCGGCGGCGACCATGCGTATTTGACCACCCGCGACGGGTCGCTCGCGATGGCTTCGAGGCGCACGTCGTTGCCCAAAATGATGAAGGTATCGATGCCCGCATCGATCGAAAAATAGGCCGGTTCGGTGATGCTCAACGAGTTGAAGGCGGTGCAACCGTTCGCGTCCTTTGTCAGCGCGACATACGGCCCGGCGGCCAGCCCGTAAAAGTCAGGGTCGGTCGTAAATGTCTGAATATCAATGGAATAGGTGTACGGCGCGGCCCCGCCGATGGTCGTGTCGAGCGAGATGGAACCCGTTTTTTCACCAAAACAAATCGCATTTTCGACCGCCCATTCGCTCAAAATGGGGATTTGCGAAAGCACCGCACCGGCCACCACCGTGCAGCCCGAAGCATCGGTCGCGGTAACAGAATATTGCCCAATGGGCAGGCCGAAAATCGAGTTCCCGCCGAGCGAATTGCTCCAAATGAACATGTAATTGCCCGCGCCGCCCGTCGCATTTGCTGTCAAAATGCCGTCGTCAGAATTGAAGCATTTTGGCTGCGTCGCAACGATGTCAATGACGATGGGCGTGGCCTGTTGGATGATGAAAACGACCACATTGGTGCAGCCTTTTGCGTCGGAAATGGTGACGGAATAGTTGCCGACGGCCAAATTTTGCGCAGAACTGGTGGTCGAGACATTTGGCAGCCACGCGAACGAATATGGCCCCGTCCCGCCCGTCGCGGTGAAAGAAGCCGAACCGTTCGAGGCCACGCAGGTCACGTTTTGGGTCGAAATTGTATGGCCCAGCACGGTCGGTTGCGCGATGGTCGCGGTCGCGGTGGCCGTGCAGCCGTTCGCGTCGGCCACGGTCACGGTGAACTGCCCGGCGGCAAGCCCGGTGGCCGTCGCGGTCGTCTGGTTGTTCGGCCATTGATAGGTGAACGGTGGTTTTCCGCCCGTTTGCGCAGCGGTTGCCGTGCCGTTGTTTTGGCCAAAACAGTTCGCGCCGATGGTGGTTGAGATCAAAGCCGTCGGCCCGGCGACGTTCAAAATTTGAACATGAACAGAGTCCTTGCAGCCGTTTGCGTCCAAAATATTGACCACATAATTGCCGGGCAAAAGATTGGTCGCTGTCGAATTTGTTCCGCCCGTTGGAGCCCATGCAAAAGAATAGGGCGGCGTTCCGCCATTTTCCAAAATCGTGGCCGAGCCGTTTGCGTTGCCGCAAGTTGCGGTCACAGCGGTCGTTGTGTGCGTCAATTTGGTCGGTTGGGTGAGCGTTGCGGAGGCAATCGCCGTGCAGCCGTTCCCGTCGGTGATGGTCACGGAGGCCAATCCGGCGGGCAAATTTGTGGCGGTCGCGCCCGTGTTTCCGTTCGACCATTTGTACGAAATCGGGGCAGGGCCGCCCGTCGAGAGGGCGGTCGCGGAGCCATTGTTTCCGCCAAAACAATCGAGGTTTTGGGTGGATGAAATACTAGCGACGGCCCCGTTTTGATTGACGATGGACACAAAAGCGGTGTCCTTGCAACCGTTCCCGTCGGTGATGGAGACGGTATAATTATTGGCTGCCAAATTGTTCGCTGTCGCGTTCGTTCCGCCAGATGGCGACCAGACGTATGAATAAGGTGTCGTTCCGCCCGTTTGCAAAATCGTGGCAGAGCCGTTGGCCGCGCCGCAAGTAGTGTTTGTCGTGGTCGATGTATTGTTCAAAACGGCGGGTTGGGTGATGTTCGCCGTCGCCGTCGCGGTGCAACCGTTGCCGTCCGAGACCGTGACCGTCACTTGCCCGGCGGGCAAATTGATGGCCGTCGAGACCGTGCTGCCGTTCGACCAATTGAACATAATGGGCGAAAAACCGCCGATGGAAAGCGCCGAGACCGAGCCGTTGCTGCCGCCAAAACATTTCACGCCAATATTGTTGAAAAGCGAGGCAGACGGCCCCGGCTCGTTTTCGATCTTTACATGAACGGTGTCCGCGCAGCCGTTTTGATCGGTGATCGAGACGATAAAATTGCCCGGCGAAAGCCCAGAAGCGGTCAAGCTCGAACCGCCCGACGGCGACCAAATGATGATATATGCCCCTGTTCCGCCCGTTTCGGCGATGCTGGCCGAGCCGTTGTTTGCCCCGCAAGTCGCCGCGTTTGCTGTCGCAATATGCTGTAAATCAGCGGGTTGCGTAATAATCGTGGCCACCGTCGCCGTGCAACCGAGGGCATCGGTGACGGTCACGGCGATGTTCCCGGCTGGAAGGTTGAGGGCGTTTGGGCCGGTCGCTGCGTTCGACCAATTGATCGAAACCGGGGCCGTCCCGCCGCTCACCGTCGCCGTCGCCGAACCGTTGTTTTCTCCAAAACATTTGACCGAAACGGTATTTGAGATCAAAACCGATGGGCCGGACGAGTTCGTGATTTGAACTTGAACGGTGTCGGTGCAGCCCGATTGGTCGGTGATCGAGAGGGTAAAATTGCCCGGTGCGAGGCCGTTTGCCGTCGGTTGCGAACCGCCGGAGGGCGACCATGAATACGTTATCGCGCCCGTTCCGCCCGTCATATTGACCGTCGCCGAGCCGTTCGATTGCCCGCATGAAGCTGGCGAAACGGTCGTAAAGTGTTGAAATTCAACGGGTTGTGAAATAGAAATGGCAGCGGTCGCCGAACAGCTTGTCGCGTCGGTCACGGTCACGCCGTAAATCCCGGCGGGCAAATTATTGGCCGAAGTGCCGCTGCCAAGCGACGTGTTCCAGGTGAAAAGATAGGGCAAATTTCCGTTCGACGCGGCGACGGTGGCCGCGCCGTTTTCATTTCCAAAACAGTCGATATTCGTTTGGCCGGTGATATTTAAAGAAAGCCCGGTCGGGTTCGCAACGGTCACGACTGCCGTGTCGAGGCAGCCGTTTTGGTCGTTCACGGAGACGATATAGATGCCAGCGGGCAGGTTGGTGGCCGTCGAATTTGTGCCGCCCGTCGGCGACCATTGGTACGAATAAGGGCCGATGCCGCCCGATTCCGTTACCGTCGCGCTGCCGTTGGCCACGCCGCAAGCCGCTGATTGTGAGGCAGTTATGTGCGCCATCGCGGTCGGTTGGCTGATATTTTGGGAGACGGAAGTTGTGCAGCCGTTCGCGTCGGTGACGGTCACGACGACGTTGCCGGGGCTCAAATTGGTGGCCGTCGCGCCCGATTGGCCGTTCGACCAAAGGAAGGTGAGCGGCGCGATCCCGCCCGTCGCGGAGGCCATCGCGGTCCCGTTGTTTTGGCCGAAACATGGGATGTTCGTGAAATTCGAGATTGCCGCCGTCGGTGCACCGATATTGTTTATCAAAACATGGGCCGAGTCGATGCAGCCGTTTTGGTCGGTGATGAAGACGATATAATTGCCCGGTGATAGGTTGCTGGCCGCAGAATTTGTCCCGCCAGATGGCGTCCAAAAAAAGTCATACGGCGCGGAACCGCCCGTTTCAGAGACCGAGGCCGAGCCGTTGGCCGCGCCGCAAGTGGCCGAAACGGTCGTGACCGAGTGGGCCATGGCGGTCGGTTGGATGATGTTCGCCGTGGCGGTCGCGGTGCAGCCGTTCGCGTCGGTGACGGTGACGGTGATCTGGCCGGCGGTCAGGTTTTGGGCGGTTTGGACCATTGCGCCGCTCGACCATTTGTACGAAATCGGGGCCGTCCCGCCCGTCGCGGTCGCGGTTGCCGAGCCGTTATTTCCACCAAAACAATTGATATTGACCGTGTTCGAGATCAAAACGGTCGGCCCGGCCGCGCTCAAAATCGCAACATGGGCCGTGTCGATGCAGCCTTTTATATCGGTTATCGAGACGATATAATTGCCCGGTGCGAGGCCCGTGGCGGTCATCGCTGAGCCGCCCGACGGGCTCCATATATAAGCATAGCCGGGCGTGCCGCCTGTTTCCGTGACCGTCGCCGAGCCGGTCGGCATCCCGCAAGCGGCCTGTTGGATGGCGACCGAGTGCGCCATTGCGGGCGGTTGGGTGATAATAATTGAGGCGATAGAGGTGCAGCCGGAATTGTCGGTCATCGTCACCGAATACGTCCCGGCGGTCAGCCCGGTAATGGTTTGGGTGGTTTTTGCGTTGGACCAGAGATAGGTGTACGGCATCGCGCCGCCGGTGCCCGTCGCGGTGGCCGAGCCGGTGTTGCCGCCGTTGCAATTGACATTTATGGACGAAGAAATGACCGCATTGACCCCATTTGAACTGGTTATCGTGAATTCCGCCTCGTCCGTGCAGCCGTGGCTGTCGGTGATCAAGACCGTGTAATTGCCCGGCGGCAGCCCGTTCGAGGCCGGGCCGGGACCGCCCGCGGGCGACCAGCCATATTGATAGGCCGGGGAGCCGCCCGTGACGACAACGGTGGCCGCGCCGTTCGACGAATTGCAGGAGGCGGGCGTGATATTGACGACATGGTTGAGGGGGGGCGGTTCGTTGATGGTCACGGTCATGATTTTTGGGCAGGCATTTGGCGCGGTGATCGTCACGTCGTAGGTCCCCGCTTCGAGGCCCGTCGCGGTCAATCCGGTTTGCGGCGGCGAGGTCCCCCATTCGATCGTCGGGACGATCCCGGTCGGCTGGGTGGTGAGCGTGGCCGAACCATCGCTGCCGCCGTTGCAGCCGACAGGTGTGGTCATGGCGGTCGCGCCGAGGATGGTCACGACCTGAATGACGGGCGTTGCGCCGCCTCCGCAAAGGTTCGAGGCGTTGTGGGTGACGGTGAAATTGCCCGCCGTGTTGAACGTGTGCATCGGGTTTTGGAGGGTGCTGATATTGTTCGCGCCCGATGCGGGGTCGCCAAAGTTCCAGGTCCAACCATTGATGCAAGGGCTCGAATTGTCCATAAAACTGAACGTGCTGCCCGTGCACTCGGCGGTAAAATCGACCACCGGGGGCGGCGCATTTTCGACATGGACGAGGTCAAAAGCGAACCCGTCGAACGCGTTGCAGGTGGTCCCCGCCCCAAAAATGAACCGCAACCGCACGTTCGCCTGCCCGCCGCAGCCCGTCAGGCAATGTTGCGCATCGAGCCAACCGCCGCTGCCCGCCCCGCCCTGGCAATTGCCCATTGTCGGCTGGATATTGCCCGACCAGCCGGACTGCGGGTTGGCGAGGCCGCTCAAAAAATTGATGGGCGACAGGTTGAACCAGCCCTCGGTAAAACAGGTCATGTCGTTGACCGTGCCGACATTGAGCCACGGGCCGTTGCTGATGGAATACTGGAACCCGCCCCCGTCGAACATGAACTCCGTTTCCCAAAAAATCTTGAACGAAACAAGCGGCCTTGGAAGGTTCGTGAAGTTGAAAACGGGGCTTTCGACCCACGACCGCTCGCCGTTGGCATACGATGGGTTGGTGAGGCCGCCGGTCACCCAGCAGCTCGCGCCGCTGCCCGCGCCGTTGATGACGGGCTTGGCCGGGGTGCCGAGGGCCCAATCGTTGTTCGTGCCGCCGGAAAACCAGCCGCCCGCGCCGCCCTCAAAATCCTCGGTGTAGGGAAAGGTGGAAATTTGGGCCGAGGCCGGGTTTTGGGCGAAAAAAAGGGCGATTATCAATAGGAAAGAGAGCCGCATGGATGGTTTGGTTGAATGAAAAACCGGATTTTGCTTTGCCTTGAGATACGGCGAAGGTAGAAAACGCGGCGGTTTTCGGGCGGCGGGAATATTGATTTTGCGTTAAACCGACGCGGCGCGGGCGCGGCAAATTTTTAGGTTTTGGGCAAAAA
>JANOQP010000034.1:0-6716 GCA_031414895.1 Saprospirales bacterium | reverse complement strand
TGAAAACGGTCGCGCTGCCGATGGCAATGTCCTGTTGGTCAAAGCCGACCATCGAGACCTGCAGCGTCGCGCCCGACCGGACGGCGAGCGCAAACTTGCCGTCGAGATCGGTCGCCGTGCCGTTGTTGGTGCCGGCCTCGCGGGCAAGGCGGCTGGCGTGGTCATCCAGCGTTCGGCCTCGGGCGCGGGCGGCTCTACGAAGGTTGTTTTGCGCGGCAACAAGTCCATCGCGGGCAACAACAACGTGCTTTATGTAATCGATGGCATCCCGATGAACGACGCCCGTGGCGCACAGCCGGGCGATGTTTGGGGCCAATCGGGCGGTTCCGGCACGGCTGGCTCCGACGGCGGCGACGGCATCGGCAACCTCAACCCCGATGATATCGAGTCGATCAATGTGCTGAAAGGCGCGTCGGCGGCGGCACTTTACGGGGTTTCGGCAGCGAACGGCGTCGTTTTGATCAAGACGAAAAGGGGCAAAGCGGGCGCGACCCGTGTTGATTTCACGAGCAATTTCACGACGGAAAAGCCGCTCACGACCCCGGATATGCAGTACAAGTACGGCATTTCCGCGCCCGGTTCGGCCAATAGCTGGGGCGCAGCAGTCAGTGCGCCCGACCATGTGACCGGTTTTTTCAACAATGGCTCGAGCTGGACGAACGGCATTTCGATGAGCGGCGGCAACGAAACGGCACAGACCTATTTTTCCTACGGCAACACAAACGCAAACGGCATCCTGCCGACCAACGAGTTCAACCGGCACAATTTGACGCTGCGCGAAACGGCGCGTTTTTTTGACAACAAGGTGTCGGTCGATGCGAGCGTCAATTATGTCAACCAAAAAATCGACAACCGGCCAAGCGCAGGGCTTTATTTCAATCCGCTGACCGGACTTTACATGATGCCACGCGGGCTGGATTTCGGGGATTTCACCGACAACTACGAGATTCCTCGCGCAAGCCGCAACGTCATGGGGCAAAACTGGATCTACAACGACGACAAGGCCGTTGGCGATGGCGAGGACCTGCAGCAGAACCCATATTGGATACTCAACCGGGCCAAGCGCGAGGAGACCCGCAACCGTTTCATCACCTCCATGACCGCCCGCTGGGACATCAACAACATGGTGTACCTCCAGGCCCGCGGCACGGCTGACCGCACCGCCGACAGCTACAACATGAAGGCCCACGCGACGACGCAATCGACCCTCGCCGACCTCAACGGACGCTATATCGGTTCGGATGTGGGCAGCAACCTGCATTATGGCGACGTGATTTTGGGCGTTTCGCCAAAACTGGGGCCGGTCGGGCTGAATGCCATTTTGGGGACTTCCATCAACGATGTGCAGGTGAACGCCTTTGGTTTTGACTCGAAAAATGGCGGCCTCCGCTTTGCCAACGAGTTTTCCCTCCAAAATATGCTCCCCGGCGGTTCCTTCTCGGAGAGCCATACACGGGTGCAGACGCAATCGGTCTTTGCCTCGCTCGCGTTCGACCTCGGCAAGGGGCTTTACCTCGATGCGACGGGCCGCAACGATTGGGCCTCGCCGCTCGCCGGGACGGAAAACAAGAGTTTTTTCTACCCATCGGCGGGCCTTTCGTGGGTCATTGGTGATGCTGTTTCGTTGCCTGCAAACGTCAATTTTGCAAAGATCCGCGCCTCGTGGGCGCAGGTCGGCAACACGATCCCCGGCGGTTTTTCCACCAATCCGCTCAACCTCGTTACGTTCAGCGGCGGCCTAAATTTCAACAATGTCGCGCCGTTCACCGACCTGAAACCGGAGCAATCCACCTCCATCGAGGTCGGCACGGAATGGCGTTTGTTCAACAACCGCGCTTCCATCGACTTTACTGCCTATAAAACGAACACGAAAAACCAGTTTTTTCAGCTCGCGGCCTCGGCAGGGACTTCGTACAAATTTTTCTACGTCAATGCGGGAGATGTCGAGAACAAGGGCATCGAGGTCACGCTCGGACTCACGCCCGTCAAATCGGACAAGCTCACATGGTGGACCGGGTTCAATATTTCCACCAACCGCAACAAGATCATCAGCCTCCACCCCGACCTGAAAGGCGAATACGATATCTCCGGCGCGGGCGTGAACAACTACGCGCTCAAGGTGAAAGAGGGCGGCTCGTTCGGCGATATTTATGGAAAACTCATCAAGCGCGATGCCTCCGGGGCCATCGTGGTCGATGTGGACGGGAAGCCGGTTGCGAATGCGCCGGGCCTCGAATACGTCGGCAACCCGAACCCGAAGGCCCTCGTCGGCTGGAACAACACGCTCACTTTTGGGAAAATCACGGTCGGTGCGCTGATCGATGCGCGGTTCGGCGGCAAGGTCATGTCGATCACGGAGGCCATGCTCGACGAGCGCGGCGTGTCAAAACGCAGTGCCGATGCACGCGATGCGGGCGGTCTCGATATCCGTGCGGTGCTGGAAGACGGCACGCCATTCACGGGCAAGATCAATGCGGAAAATTATTACACCCGCATCGGTGGCCGCGCCGGTTACACGGGCGAGTACATGTACGATGCAACCAATATCCGCTTGCGCGAACTGACCGTGGGCTATAGTTTCGGCAAATGTGGGCCGTTCAAGAACCTTGGCGTTTCGCTCGTTGGTCGCAATTTGGGCTTCTTGATGAAGAAAGCCCCGTTCGATCCAGAGATTTCGATGTCGACCGGCAACGGTCTGCAGGGGGTGGATGTGTTCGGGCTGCCCGCTGTGCGCAGCTTGGGACTGAACCTGAAAGTCGGTTTCTGATAAAAAAGGCTCGAATCTCAAGCCTCACCACGCTGTCATCCTGTAAGGATCTGCCCAAGTTTGAAATGCTATTTTCAAAATAAATGGACAGCCTTTAGTTTAAAATGACAGACGGGGCTTGGGCAGACCCTTACAGGGTGACAATCTCGTTGAAATTGAGATTTGTGCTTTTTTGTAACCAATCATCAATCACTAATTTTTTCAAAAACAGGAAAAATGAAGTTTTCAATCAAAAACATTTCAAAAGGGCTGGCCTTCATGGCAGTCCTGTTGGTGGCAGGAAGTTGTACCAAAAATTTTGAGGAGTACAACACCGACCCGACCGGCATCACCGACGAATCGTTGAAACAGGATTTCAACTATGTCGGCGCGTATTTCCAGCAGATGCAGCAGAACATCTACAATATCACGCCTGCCTGGAACTACCAATTGCAGCAAAACCTGCTCGGCGATGTCTACAGCGGTTACATGATGCCGCCAACGCCCTTCCGTGGCAACGACAACAACATGACCTACGCACTCGTCGACGGCTGGAACGGCTTCCCGTGGGACGACGGCTACAATGCGGTCATGGCCCCCGCGCTCGTCGTGAAAAACCGGACGACGGGCGATGCGAAGTTCCAGGACTTCTATGCGTGGTCGCTCATTTTGAAGGTTGCGGCGATGCACCGGGTGAGCGATATTTATGGGCCGATCATTTATTCGCAGTACGGCAACGGCAAGACCGAGATCGACTACGATAGCCAGCAGGAGGTCTACAACCAGTTCTTCACGGAGCTGAAACAGGCCGTTGATGTCCTCACGCCGCTCGCACAGGATGCGGCTGCGCCTAAACAACTGGCCAAGTTCGACCTCGTCTACGGCGGTGACTATGCCAAATGGGTGAAATTTGCCAACTCGCTCCGCCTCCGCCTCGCCATCCGTGTCTCGAAAGTGGACGCAGCAAAAGCCAAGACCGAAGGCGAAGCCGCCATCAGCCACCCGCTCGGCGTGATGGCCGCGAATGCCGACAATTTCAACGTCGGCACGACCGGCCAGACCCACCCGCTCAACGTCATCAACAACGCCTGGAACGATATCCGTATGGGCGCACCGATGGAATCCATCCTCGGTGGCTACTCGGATGCGCGCCTCGGCAAGTTTTTCCAGACCTCGGACATCGTACCGGGAAAGCACAAGGGCATCCGCAACGGCATCGACATCAAAGCGAAAGCCGATTATACGCCGTTCTCGAAGCTCGGGACGTTCGTCGAAACGGCCACGACCGTTCAGTTGATGAGCTACGCGGAGGTGCGTTTCCTCCTCGCCGAGGCTGCCCTGCGCGGCTGGACGGTGACGGGCGACGCGCAAGCGCACTACGAAGCGGGCATTTCCAATTCGATGGACCAATGGGGCGTTGCCGGTGCGGCCCCCGCGTATATCGCCGACGGCACGTCCACGCCAACGGGCTATACCGACCCGGTCGATGCAGCCAACAGCCTCGACCAGACCTCGCAATGGATCTCGAAAGCCACCATCAAATGGAACGCCGGGGCCAGTTTTGATGAAAAACTGGAAAAGATCATCACCCAAAAATGGATCGCCATCTATCCCGACGGCCAAGAAGCTTGGTCGGAATTCCGCCGCACGGGCTATCCAAAACTGATGCCCGTGGTCTTGAACAATTCCGGCGGCAAGATCCCGACGGAGACCTTCATCCGCCGCGTCAATTTCATCGCGAATGAATACTCGACCAATGCCGCAGCCGTCGGGCGGGCCGTCACCCTCCTCGGCGGGCCGGACAATGGCGGGACGAGGCTTTGGTGGGACAAACCTTGACCTGAAGTTTAGTTTTTAAAATTGATAGGACGCCGCGCCCGGTCGGGTGCGGCGTTTTTTTTGTTTCAAAGGAAATCCGACAATGAAAGCATCCTATTATCCATACCTTTGGCGAGCCTGAAACAATTAAAACATCATGAGCGAAACCCCTTTTTTGCACGAATTCGAGGTAGATAAACTGTCGAATTCTATCGTGAACACCGTCAGTGGTGACAGTTTTCAAACCGACGTGCGACTGCTGACAAAGCAAGATTTGAAATCAACCCTTAAAAGGTATGGTTGGAATTTTGATTGGAAAAATGAGTTGGGGCTCAATGATCGGGAGGTTTTCAAATTGACAATAACTGGCAACCAAAACATCGTGCAGGGCATCGCCAGTTTTTCGGTCAAAAAAGATCATGTATTTTTGAACTTGTTGGAAAGCGCCCCATTCAATATTGGCCGCAACAAGTTGTACGAAGGCGTTCCCGGAAACCTCGTGGCCTTTGGTTGCAAACTTTCCTTTCAACGTGGGGGCGAAGGTTTTATGGCGTTTCATGCGAAGACTGCATTGATCGAACATTATCAGGACACCTTGGGGGCAGTCCATGCCGGTGGGCATTTGATGGTTATCGACTCCGAAGCTGCCGCTTTTTTGATCGAAAAATATTTCAAAAACTAAAAAAAATGGGACTTATCCGCGAACCGAATGGCATCGATTTCATCATCCAGAGCCAACCGCTGACCTTGGAGGAGGAAGCACTGTTGAGCGAGTTTATCCGCAACCGAAAAATTGAGCTTAAAACTCGGGAGCCTCGGCGGAAAAAGGCGGTCGTCGCAAAACAAAAGAGCTTGCCAGCCTGATTTTTTTAATAGAAAACCAGATAATCCAATTGATGCCAATTCCGCATTTCCGCGCCGCGCTTCTTTTCACGATAGCCGCCGCTCTCCTTTTCCCTTTTTGCAAAAACAAAAACACGCCCGCCCCCCCGCCCGCCGCCCCCCTTTTCGAAAAAATCCCCCTCGAAAAGTCCGGCGTCACCTTCCAAAATACGCTCACCGAGACCGATTCCTTCAACGTCCTCGCCTACGCCTATTTCTACAACGGCGGCGGCACCGCGGCCGGCGACCTCGACGGCGACGGCCTGCCCGACCTTGTTTTTACGTCGAACATGGGCGAAAACCGGGTCTATAAAAACAAGGGCAATTTCCAGTTCGAGGACATGACCGAACGCAGCGGCATCGCCAAGTTTGGCGGCTGGTCGACCGGCGTGGCGATGGCCGACGTGAATGGAGATGGGCTGCTCGACCTCTATGTTTGCCGTTCGGCGAGGGCCGAAAAACAACTCCGCCGAAACCTCCTTTTTATCAATAAAGGCAATTTTGAGTTCGTGGAAATGGGCGCGGCGATGGGCCTCGGCCTCGAACCAACATGGACGACGCACGCCGTTTTCTTCGATTTTGATCGCGACGGCGACCTCGACCTTTTTGAAATAAACCACTCGACCAACGAGTTCACAAAGTCCGGCATCAGCTACGGAACCGCCCGGCAACAGGTGCAAAAAGGCATCGGCAACCGCCTTTTTGAGCAAAAAAACGGACATTTTACCGACATCACGGCGCGGGCGGGCATCCGGTCGAACGTCCTCACGTTCAGCCTCGGGGCGGCGGCGACCGACCTGACGGGCGATGGCTGGCCCGATATTTACGTCGGCAACGACTTCAACGAGCATGATTATTTCTTTGAAAACCGGCGCGACGGGACGTTCAAGGAAACCTCCGCCGACCATTTTCGCCATGTCTCGCATTTCACGATGGGCCTCGACGTGGCCGATTTCAACAACGACCTGAGGCCCGATATTTTCACTTTGGACATGCTCCCTGCCGACCATTTTGGGCAACAAATGGCGGCCGGGCCGGACAATTATGACAAAATGGAGATGCTCGAATTCGCAGGGTTTCACCCGCAAACGATGCGCAACATGCTCCATTTGAACAACGGCGACGGCAGTTTCAGCGAAATCGGCCAACTCGCGGGCGTGGCGGCAACGAATTGGAGCTGGGCCGCTCTTTTTGCCGATCTTGACCTTGATGGATGGAAGGATTTGTTCGTCACGAACGGCTACCAGCGCGATTACACGAACATGGAAGT
>JANOQP010000033.1:0-4301 GCA_031414895.1 Saprospirales bacterium | reverse complement strand
CAATCTTCCGGCACTGGTTCCCCGCTTTATTGACCTGATAAACAAACTTCATCATGTCCCACGCGCTCGTTGGGCAGCGTTCTGCGCAGAGGCCGCAATGCAGGCAAAGGTTTTCATCCTTGACCATGACCCGTTTTGTTTTCAAAACATCGCTCACATAAAGGTCTTGCGTGAGTTCGTTGGCCGGGGCGAGGAGACGGGCGCGGAGGTCCATTTCATCGCCGTTGTCGGTGAAAGTGATGCACGAGGTCGGGCAAACGTCCATGCAGGCGTCGCATTCGATGCACTTGCTCTCCGAAAAAACGGTCTGGATATCACAGTTCAAACAACGTTGCGCCTCTTTGAAACCGGTGAGCGCGCCGTAGCCCAGCTCGACCTCTTTTTTGCGGTCTTTGAGGGTGAGCGCCTTTTCCGCGTGCGGCACTTTGAAACGGATATCATTGGTCACCGCGCTGTCGTAGATCCATTCGTGGATGCCCATTTTTTGGTTGATCAAATTGACATACGGCGACGGGCGGTCGTTGAGCGAGCGTTCTTGGCAAAAAAGGTCGATCGAAATGGCCGCCTGATGCCCTTGCGCGACCGCCGTGATGACGTTTTTCGGGCCGAGCGCGGAGTCGCCGCCAAAAAACACCTTTTGGTTCGTGGATTGAAAGGTCACGGGATTGAGGACGGGCATCTCCCATTTCCCAAAATCAATCCCGAGATCGCGCTCTACCCACGGGAAACTGTTCTCCTGACCGACCGCGACCAGCACGTCGTCGGCCTCGATGAAAACGTCCGGTTCGCCCGTCGGGACGAGCGAGCGGCGGCCATTTTCGTCATAAACAGCTTTAACTTTCTCGAATTTCATGCCGACGAGCCGACCGTCCTTCATTTCAAAAGACTTCGGCACATGGTTGTCCAAGATTGGGATGTCCTCGTGCATCGCGTCCTCGATTTCCCACGGCGAGGCTTTCATTTCCTTAAAAGGGCTGCGGACGACCACTTTCACCTGTTCGCCGCCGAGCCGCCGGGAGGTGCGGCAACAATCCATTGCCGTATTGCCGCCGCCCAAAACGATGACATTTTTGCCAATTTTCGCCGTATGCTCAAAAGCGACCGAGGCCAGCCATTCGATGCCGACATGGATGTTCGCGGCAGCTTCTTTCCGACCGGGGATTTCCAGATCCTTGCCACGAGGTGCGCCCGTGCCGACAAAGACCGCGTCGTAATCTTTCGCCAAAATGCCGCGCATGCTGTCCACATAGGTTTTGAACTGCGTGTGGATGCCCATGTCGAGGACGAAATTGACCTCCTCGTTCAGCACCGATTCCGGGAGGCGGAACGATGGGATCTGGCTGCGCATCATGCCGCCGCCGAGGTCTTGGTTGTCGTAAAGATGGATTTCGTAGCCGAGCGGCGCAAGGTCGCGGGCGACGGTCAGCGAGGCCGGGCCACCGCCTATGAGCGCGATTTTTTTGCCGTTTTTGGGGAAAGGGCCTTGCGGCATGAGGCTTTTCACCTCGCCCTTGTTGTCGGCAGCGACCCTTTTCAGGCGGCAAATGGCGACCGGTTCCTCATTTTCCAAACGCCCGCGACGGCAAGCGGGTTCGCATGGCCGGTCGCAGGTGCGGCCCAAAACACCGGGGAAAACATTGGATTCCCAGTTGATCATATATGCCTCCGTGTACCGCTCCGCCGCGATGAGGCGGATGTACTCGGGGACGGGCGTATGGGCGGGACAGGCATGCTGGCAATCGACGACTTTGTGAAAATATTCCGGGTCCTTGATATTGGTTGGCTGCATAATTGGCTGACTTGTTGAAAGTTTGGGCAAAGAAAAGAAAAGGGCGAAGTTTAATTGGAGGATTTTTGATAATTGAAAAATCTGGCCAAAACCTGTTTTTGGCAATAAAAAAAGCGGGGCGCAAAATCAATTGCGCCCCGCTTTTTTTGCGGAAAAAGATATTTCCCTAAAAATTCCTCAGCGCATTTTCAGCTTGCGAACGATAAGGATGCCCTGCAGTCTTGATGATTTTCTGAAAAATATCGCGGGCCGCGCTCAATTTTCCCTCGCGGCAAAAGGCAAGCGCGAGCCACCATTGCCCTTCTTGATAATGGGCGTTTTGGGCATCGTAAATATTGCCCAAATGCTGCACCGATCGGTTCGTGTCGCCCATTTCGAGGTAAGAAATGCCGAGCAAAAGCTCCCGGGCATCCTCTTGGCTTGCCGTGACCTTCATATTTGTGAGCAAACCATTGGCGTCCGAATATTTTTTCCGGTTGAAAAGCCCGATGAAATTGTCGAAGCCCGTTCCCTTGAACTGGCTCAAATCGGCGTTTTGATGGATGGTCTGGTAGAGTTTTTCGCCCTTTACTACGCTCCCGTCGGCTTGGTTGGTGCCGCGCGTTTCGATGCCGTAGGTTTGGGGGACGATGCCCCGGTCGTCTGTTGGGGCTTGGGCGATTTTTGGCTGGGCCTTGCCCGGTTTTTCGGTCAAAATTTTGATGCCGTCGTCGGTTTTCGGTATTTCAGTTGCCGCGACGGGCTTTTCGGTCACGGGGATTTCGACCGTCGGGAACGGGTTTTCAACAAGTGCCGGGTCTTTTTTGGCAAGTTTCCGCTCCAAAAGTTCTTGTTCCGTTTTCGCGTCCGCGATTTCGTTTTGCAACTTCTCGGTATGTTGCCAAAGGAAATAGGCCGCCGCCGCAAGTACCGCGGCGAACGAGGCAGCAATTGCAAAACGAAAGGGCTGCATCGAAACAGTTCGACCCTCCACACGGGGCACGTTGGCCTCGACACCCGTTGATTCAGCTTGCGCTTCGCGGACTTTTTGCCGGATAAAAGCGCGGCGAATAAGCTCGGCCTGTTCACGTCGTTCGGCCACAAGTGCCTGTAAATCAGCGTTTTGTGCCAGCTGGTTTTCAAATTGGGCAAGTTCGTTCGCTGGCATTTCAGCAAATAAATATGCCTCTATTCGGGTTTCAATTTCAGGATTCATAGTTGGGTTGTATAAAAAGCCAAGCTAAATTTTTTAGGTTCGAGTTTTTCGTTTGTCTGGATTAAAATGACTTGGTTTCCTGTTTTCGCTTATCGCTTTATTTCCTATTCGTAGAAAAGGTGCTTTTTGTCGGCCACCATTTCAGAAAGTTTCGAGATGCACTCGCTCCGTTTGACCTTCAAACTGCCGACGGTCGAGTACGGCGTGAGTTTTTGCTCGATCACCTCCGCATCCGAAAGCCGCTCGTAATAACGGAGCTTGATGACCTGCCGGCAATTTTCGCCGACGCTGTTCAAGAGCTTTCCAATTTGCTCTTCGAGGGCGCGTTGTTCGTAAAATTTGCCGATCTCATTTTCGCCAAAAACGGGCGCGGTATCGATATCGACCGTTTTGAGCTGGCGTTTTTCGCCGCGCTTTAGAACGAGCCGCTTGCCAATCTCGACGCAGTACGTCACCGGGGCCATGCCCTGAAATTCGTATCCGCCGTTGCCGATTTTTTCCAAAAAAATAACGGTAGCATCCTCGACCACCTCTTCGAGGTCTTCGTCAGGGATGCTGCGCATTTTTCCGTAGTTGAAGATTGCACCACGAGCCTTGTCTTGCAAGCACCTGATTGCGCCCGTTTCAAGGGCCGCCAATCCGTCAAAAAGCGCCCGGTTGCCGGGGTATTTGCTGCAAGGGTTCGCGGTTGAGTCCGAATGTGTCCGCATAATATCAATCCATGTTTCCGGGCGAAGGTAAGTATGGGCGCGAAAAATTTTTTTATGGTTTGATTTTTTGGGTGAGCGGTACTTTTCCCAACATTCATCTTTCATGTCATGACCCCAAATCCCGTAATTTTCCATCAAAACAAGGTTGAAACCTCAAAAATTTCGACTTTTGGCCGTCGCAATTTCAGGTGCGGTGGCCACTTAAAAAACGTTTTCCTTCCAATTCCCGGCCCAATAATCCCCGATTATTTTATTGAACAACAACAAACACTGATGAACGGAAATCAACCCAACCACATGCCATTTTTTGATTTCAAAAAATCGGCCCGCTTATTTTTCGCCTATTTTTTTTCCGCTTTTTTCTTTTTTCCAAATCAACTTCAAAGCCAGTGCAGCCCTTCCGCGCTCGAAATCCCGGGCAACGGTTTTGACGAGGATTGCGACGGCCTCGACGATTTTTACCTCACGTTGCCGCCGTTCGCGTACACGGTGGTCGGGCAGGATTTCGAGATTTATTTCCGCAATTTGATTTTGTCGAAACACCCGGACGACTACGTTTTCGAGGTTGTTTCGCCGCTGAACGGAATCAATTCCGGCCAAAAATGGG
>JANOQP010000032.1:0-4317 GCA_031414895.1 Saprospirales bacterium | reverse complement strand
CGTCTCGCCGCTGCGCGAATGGGCCTGTCGGGCGGGGGCTTGTTTTTTCTGAATTTTTTTGAGGAAATCGGCGGCTTCGGCTGGCCCGTTTTGCGCCGAAAGCACGGTGAAAAATGGGCAAAAAAGGAGTGCGTAAAAAATCTGTTTCATGTTTGAATAAAATTGAGGATTGAAAAAATGATTTTCCAATAGGAATATCGGACGTAAAAATAGGCAAGAACGAAGTTTGAAAATTTGCTTTTTGGCAACCTTCCTTTGCCCAAAAATGGCCGTTTGGCAATTTTTTGCGCTAAATTTTAATTTTATGCAAGACCAAAACATCCCTTTCCAGCTCATCAACTGGCCCGAAATCCCGCCGACCGAGCACCCCGGCACGACCGGAACCTCCTTTTGGCAGACCCTCCAATTTCCGGGATTGCGCGTCCGTGCCGTCGAGTATTCGCCCGGTTATTTGGCCGACCATTGGTGCGAAAAAGGCCATATTGTCCATGTTTTGGCCGGCGAATTTTTGAGCGAAATGTCGGACGGCACGTCCTATTTGTTGAAAAAAGGGATGTCATATATCGTATCAGATGGATTGAGTTCGCACCGATCGGTCTCCGAAACGGGCGTAAAACTGCTGATCGTGGACGGGGATTTTTTGGCCTTGAAATAATTTTTGCCGCTAAATCGAAAATTTGATTTTAGATTTGGCGGCAAAAAAACATGATTTTCGAGCGCAATATTGAACCCATCCTCCGCCAACGGCTGCTTTCTTCGCCTGTCGTCGGTATCACGGGCCCTCGGCAGGCAGGCAAAACAACGTTGGCAAAATCCATCATTGCCCAATCTGCCCGGCAAACCCTCTATCTCGACCTCGAACTCCCCTCCGATCTCAACCGCCTGCGAAATGCCGAACTTTTTTTGAAGGAAAACGAGGAAAAACTTATTGTTTTGGATGAGGTACAGCGAAAACCGGAACTCTTCCCGCTCCTCCGTGCATTGGTCGACCAGCGGCGTGAACCGGGGCGTTTCTTGATCTTGGGATCGGCCTCCCCAGAACTTTTGCGGCAAAGTTCCGAGACGCTCGCGGGCCGGATTTCCTATCTCGAACTCACGCCGTTTCAGGTGCGCGAACTTCCCGACGGCGATTTTATGAAAAACTGGCTGCGCGGCGGTTTTCCACCCTCGCTTTTTGCAACTAGCGATACGGCGGCATTTCAATGGCTGCAAGATTTTTTGACCACCTATATCGAACGCGACCTGCCGCAATTTGGCCTGACCGCGCCCGCCCAAACGCTCCGAAATTTGGTGCAAATGCTGACCGGCGTCCATGCGAATTTGCTCAACCAATCCATGTTGGCCAACTCAATCGGCCTGACCGCCCCGACGGTGAAAAATTATTTGGCCTATTTGCAAAGCAGCTATTTCATCCGGTTTTTACAGCCATGGCACGTCAATATCTCCAAGCAATTGGTCAAGACCCCCAAAATTTATTTCCGCGACAGCGGTATTTTGCACCTATTGGCGGGCATTTCTGACAAAAACCAGCTATTTGGCAACCAAATTATTGGTGCATCGTGGGAAGGATATTCCGTTCAACAGATCATCGCCAACCTGCCGGCCAACGTGCTGCCCTATTTTTACCGGACAAAAGAAGGCTCTGAAATCGACCTCCTTTTGATCCGCGGAAACCAGCCAATTGCCGCCATCGAATTCAAAATGTCACCAAACCCAACTTTGAGCCGGGGGAACCGCCTCGCACTCGCAGACCTCGGCAACCCGCCCGCTTTTATCATCGGCCCGCACCCGGCGGATTATCCGTTGGAAGAAAAGATCAGGGTTTGCGACCTGCTTTCGGTTTGGGCGCACCTTGGTTTTTGAACAGGCCAAGGATTGCCCCAACAATTTTTCCCCAAAAAAACACCGCAATCCCGAATGATTTTGGACTTTCGCCCCCGAAACAATACGAACCACCGGGTTCCTATCACTAATCCAACTGTTGTATGAAGCCAAGGGCCACCGGAAATCTCCCCGGTGGCTCTTTTTTTTGATCAAAAATGAGTTCCGCGCCCGGTTTTTTAAAACCCTTTTGACCCGATTTTTGTCTTTTGGGCAAATAAACCTTCCATCCATGTTGACCCGTAAAATTGTGCTGGCTGCCATCGGGCTGGGCGTTCTGTTGAGCCTTTTTGGGCTGACGAGGCTCAAGTTCACCTTCGATTTCGAGCAATTTTTTCCGGAAGGCGACCCCGATTGGGCGTTTTTTAAGGAATTTCAAAAAGATTTTGAGGGCGACGACAATTTTATGCTCATCGCCGTCGAGCGGAAAGCGGGTGTTTTCGACTCCGTTTTTTTGGAAAAATTCCACGATTTCACGCTCAAAGCTGCCGACCTCCCGCACGTCCGGTCGAGCCAGAGCCTCACGAAACTGGTCTATCCGATCAAAACGCCGTTCTCCATCGCCGCCGTCCCGGTCATCCATATCGACCAGCCCGCTTTTTACGAAACCGACCGCGTCCGGGCATTGGAAGACCAGCGATTTGTCCACAATTTCATCTCGGAGGATGCGCAATCAATGGTCGTTTTGTTGAAAACAAAGGACCGAATCCAGCTCAACGAGGCCCGCGAACTGGTCCCCGCGCTCCAAAAACTGACCGACAGCTACGGTTTTGAGGATGCGCATTTCCTCGGTCGCGCATGGTTCCAAACGGAGATCGTTTCGATGGAGGTCCGCGAGATCGGGGTGATGTCTCTCGCGGCCGGGCTGCTGACGCTGTTGGTGCTCTGGTTCATTTTTCGCCGCCCGGCGGGCGTGGCCATTGCGATCGTGAGCATCGCGCTGGGGATGTTGTTTTTCCTCGGCCTCATGGCGCTGCTGGGCCGCGAACTGAACGCGCTCTCGGCACTTTACCCGATCTTGATGTGCATCGTCGGCACGGCGGACTCGATCCATTTGATGACAAAATACATCGACGAGCTCGAAAAAGGGGCCACTCGGGCCGCCGCGATGCGGACAACGGTGCGCCAGATCGGCCTCGCGACCTTCCTCACCTGCATCACGACGGCCATCGGTTTTGCTTCGCTGCTGACCAACCGGACGGTGCCGATCCGAGAATTTGGCATCAATGCGGCGGCCGGCGTGATCGTTTCGTTTTTTGTGATCATGGCGTTTTTATGGGCGATTTTGCCCTTTTTTGGCGCAAACCAATTGCTGAAAGTCACCCGCGAATACCTTTTTTGGGAAAAATCGATGGGCTGGGTCTATCGCTGGACGGGGCAAAATGCGCGAAAAATAGTTTGGTCTGCCGTTGCCCTTTTCGCCATTTGCCTCATCGGCATCGCGCAGATCAACACCGATTACCGGATCCACGACAACCTGCCGCGCCGCTCCAAGATCACCGAGGATTTCCTTTATTTTGAAAATAAATACAGCGGTTTCCGGCCTGTCGAGTTCGCGGTCTTCGCCCAAAACGGCCACCGCGCCGACGAATTTGAGGTGCTCAAAAACATGGAAAAGGTCGAGAACCACCTCCGCGATTACCCGACCGTCCGCACCGTCAACAGCATCACCGACATCTATAAAAGCCTCAACCGGATGCACTCCGGCAACCGTGCCGAGGCATATCATTTGCCCGACAGCCTCGCCGATTTTGAGGAATTTCAGGCCCTCGCCGCCCGCATCCCGGCGCAAACGGCGGACGTTTTATTGAGCAAGGATGGACAAAAAGCGCGTATCGCCGCTCGCATGCAGGACGTGGGCCGCGACTCGGTTTTCAATATTTTGGAAGAAACCCGAAGTTGGATCTCGCGGAACACGGACAGCACGTTGGTGAAATTTCAGGCGACCGGCACAGGGCTTATTTTGGACAAAAACTCGGTTTATATCCGCGACAACATGATGAAAGGCTTGATCCCGTCGGTCTTGCTCGTGGCGTTTTTGATGGCTTTTTTGTTCAAGGATGCCCGGCTGATCATCATTTTTTTGATCCCAAATGTGTTCCCGCTCTTTTTCGCGGGTGCGCTGCTCGGCTATTTCGGCATCCCGTTGGAGGCCGGGATCTCGACCGTTTTCAGCATTGTTTTCGGCATCGCGACGGACGACACGATCCACTTTTTGAGCTCCTACAAACTGGCCCGACGGCGCGGCCTCGACAACGAAGAAGCCCTCAAAATCACCCTTTTGGAGACCGGAAAGGCGATGTGCCTGACGAGCATCATCCTGTTTTTTAGTTTTGCGGTGATGCTTTTTTCGATCCACCCGCCCTCCACGACGGTCGGGCTTTTGGTGAGCGTGACGCTGGCCGGGGCGCTTTTTTGCGACCTCATGTTGGTGCC
>JANOQP010000031.1:0-3065 GCA_031414895.1 Saprospirales bacterium | reverse complement strand
TCTTTTTCTGTTTCTTGTCTAATTTTACTTAAATTAACAGCGCTTTAGCCCGTTTGGTCTAAGGGCTTAATTTCTTGTTGTTTCTCGCTTTAGCCCTTTTGGGTCACGGGCTGCAGCCCGTGTGGTCGCGCCCGGTGAATCGTCCGCGAAGTACCGCGGTCGGTGCCCCTTTTTTCGATGTGGATTTTGATGAGGTCACGCGCTGCGAGCTGCGCGACCACCTTGCCCGCCGAATCGGGGCGGATGCCGGAAATGCCCGCCAAGTGGCGATTTCCGGCGGTGCAGCCCTTCCCACGGTCCAAAGCGTGGATTTGGGCAAGTATTTTCTGCTGGGTCGGGGTGAGGTTTGGGATTTCGAGGACTTCCCGCGTTACCTTGATGAACTTGAAACCGCGTGGAAGATAACATCCATTACGGAATTTAATCGGTCATTGACCAGCGGGTTTTCCATTTTTCGAGATATTTTCTGATTGCCAGATTTCGTTCAAGTCGAGGTTCAGTGGTATTTTTTCCTCGCCGTTCGGCGTTTTCCTGAAAAAATGGGTGGTTTTTTGAAAGATATCGGCCCTGTTCTTTTTGCCGAGGCGGCGCAAATAATTGGTCGGCCTGCGCGGGAAGCCGAGGATCATCCGGGTGCGCGGCTTTTTCAAATTGGCGGCATTGGCCACATCGTCCATGAATTTTACGCAGTTCCTGTCGAGCAAATTATAGCTGCTCGTTCTCCAAGACTCGGCGACCGAAAGCGCCCGCCCCCAGGTCGTCGAATCGGTGCGGAGGATGAGCGTGATGATGGATTTTCGGCTGCTATTGTTCTTGAACCAGCCACGGACGAGATTGCCTTTTTTGTGCTCGGCGATGCCCTCGACGACATTTGTCTTCTCGGCCGGGTAGAAACCGAGCGTGACCGGCAGCGCGATTGTATCGGTCTCGGTGCTGTCGATGCCCCACGAAACGAAGGCATGGCCCGCGAGCGAAAATGGCTTGAGCGATGCCTCGCGAGCAGAAAAAAGCAGGTACCAGTTTTTTTTATTGGCGTTTTGGGCAGGGCATAAATGGTTGAAAATCAGCAAAATGGCAATAGTGGCTGTGGCTTTTCGCATGAGTCAATTGATTTTGTTTGCAACAATTTGTGGCCGAAAAGTAATCGACAAATTTAAAACTGCCCCAAATTTTGTCCAAAAACGGATAATTCCGCGATTTCACCAAATGGATTTTCAAAAAGCATTTCTACTTTTGGCGCGGCCAAATATGCTTCGGCAAGCGGGCCTCCCCCACCCTTGCTTTTTTCATTTTTGAAACAAAACCCGACTACTGCCCGATGTTTGGCAAAAGCAACCCTCGCTTTTTTTTACCCGTATTTCTGTCTATCTCCTGTTCATTTTTACCATTCTGATATGCATTTTTCTGGACTACTCAACCGCTTTTTTCAAAACCGCCCGGTTTTGATGTTCGCCTTTTTTTGCCTTTTTTTTACGAAAAACTTGGTGGCCCAACAATTTTCCGGCCTCGCCGAACCGACGCCGAAAGTTGTTTTGGACGAATATTTTCACGCTGCCGATGTCTTCAAACTGGACGCGACGGCGATGAAAACCTGGCTGCTCGCCCAACCAAACCGAACGGGCGAGATGCGCCTCGACCTTGGCGACAAGTTCCATTTTGACCTCAATATTTCTCCCTCGAACATGGTCAAGCCCGGCACGACGGTCGCCATCGGCGGCGACAACGGCGTGGTCGAAATGCCTTTTGGCTATGACCCGACTTATCGCGGGGCGCAGGTGAACGGCAACGGCGTGTTCGCGCTGGTCATCAACGACGGCCATATTGAGGGCGCAATCGTCGACCGTGGCACCGTCTGGAACATCCAACCGCTGCGGCTCTATTCGCCGACGGCAAAGGCGGACGAGTTCATCGTTTATTCAAATTCGGATGTAAAACCGGGCGCGCCGAAATATTGCGGCACCGCATCCGCCGAAAAAAAGGCCATCGAGCTCCACGAAACGCACGAGCGCGATATCGACCCTGCTGACCCGGAATCGCTCGTTTTGGCCTGTTACCAGGTCGATCTTGCGGTCGCAACGGCCCACAATATGCTCGTCCCTCATGGCGGTTCGATCATTGGTGTCCAAAACCATGTGCTTGCGGTGCTCGATTTGGTCAACGTCCTTTATTCGGGCACGTTCACCCACGACATCAATTTTGTGGTCACCGATTGGTACAATTCCTTGACCGCTGCGGGCAATACTTGGGGGCAAAGCACCAATTCGGGGACGCTTTTGAGCAATTTCACCGCATGGGGGCAGGCCGGGAACTTTGGTTCCACCTACGACCTCGCCGAGCTTTGGGACCATACGACCTGGCAAAACTCGGTCATCGGCATCGCTTGGCTTTCAGCCGTTTGCACGAACAATCGATATCATTGCATCTCTGATTTTACGACCAATATGTGCCTCTTGCAAGTGGTCGTTGCGCACGAGATCGGGCATAATTTCAGCTGCACCCATGACCCATCGAACAGCAACACAATCATGGCCCCGTCGGTCAACTGCACCGACAATTGGTCGTCGCAGTCGGTCAGTCAGGTCAATGCCTATCTGCCGGGGCGCATCAACGCAAACTGTTTGACGGCCTGCGCGGGGACAGCGCCGCCGGTGGCCAATTTCACGTTTTCGCCCGCCAGCCCGGTCTGTCAGGGTCAGGATGTTCAATTTACGGACCAGTCCACCAATTTGCCGACCACTTGGGTATGGCTTTTCCCGAGCGGCACGCCATCGGCCTCGAACGAGCAAAACCCGGTGGTCGTTTGGAACACAGGCGGCACTTTTTCGGTCAAATTGACCGCCTCGAACGCCGCCGGGAGCAGCATGGTCACCAAGACCATCGTCGTGAAACCGTTGCCGACGCCCAATTTCACGTTCACGATAAACGGCCTGACCACCACTTTCAACGCAACCAGCACCACCAACGGCATTACTTACTCGTGGGATTTTGGCGACGGCGGCACCAGCACCCTCCAAAATCCCATCCACACCTACGCGATGGACGGCTTTTATTTGGTCACGCTTTCG
>JANOQP010000030.1:0-7854 GCA_031414895.1 Saprospirales bacterium | reverse complement strand
AACGGGAAATGCAATTTCAAGATCCAACCCAACATCTACTAGGACAGGGCAATAATTATCCAAAACGCCCTATTTTTGCATAAAACTACCAATGCCCGACCTTTCTTATTTGCTGAAAATGGATAAAACCGTTGTCTCGGTCGTTGATTTGAGCCATGACAGCGGCCATGATGATGTCCAATATTGGCTCTCGAAAACCCCGACCGAGCGCCTTATCGCGCTCGAAACCCTTCGCCAACAATATTACGGATATGATCCCAATACCGCCAGATTTCAAAGACTTTTTGAGGTTGTTGAACAAGCACAAAGTTGAGTACCTCCTGATCGGTGGGTATGCGGTCGCTTTTTATGGTTATGTCCGGTTCACTGGGGACATGGATATTTTCGTCAATTTGACCAAAAAAAACCTTTCCCGGCTGCGAAGGGCACTCGACGATTTCGGCTTCAATAAAACCTCCATGCCCAGCGAGGTTTTCTCCAAAAAAGGGAATGTGGTCAGGATGGGCGTTCCCCCGTTGCGGCTTGAAATCTTGAACCAGATATCGGGCGTTGAATTCGCCAAATGCTATGAAAACCGTCGAATGGAGCTGGTTCAGGACATAAGCATCCCGTTTATTGACTTGCAAGATTTAAAAAAGAACAAAGCCGCAAGTGGCAGACCAAAGGATTTGGGGGATTTGGAATATTTGCCCTGATTGCCCAAAACTCAAATTTTCACCCACCTCCGCGCCTGGACCTCCGCGCCGTCCGCCCGCAAAATGAGAAAATAAACGCCAGCCGAAAGGACCTCCAATCCACTAATTTTTTCCGAAAAAAGCCCCGCATCGAGCAAGCCGAGCGGTCTGCTGCGCACCAATCTTCCCTGAAAATCAAGCAATTCCACAGCAACATCCGCCGGACGGGTGAGGTCAAATTGAACCGTGATTTCCGAAGTCCCGGGGTTCGGGAAAACGTCCAAAACATTGGATGTCCGGGCGAAAATGGGCTTTTTTTCAGCGAAAACTACCGCAGTTCCACCATTTGGCCGCACGAGCGAATGGCCCGCGCCGCCCGCGAAATTGACCGAGATCAGCCCCAAATAGTCCTCGACCTCGCCGTTTGAGAAGACATCGCAGACCTCGGCAGGGGCCGTGCGTTTCATCGAAATCCGCATCCGGGTGTAACCAACGCTGGCCGAACTTGGCACCACAAAACTCGAAACGAGCGGCGCGGCGGTCGTCGTTTGGCCATCCACCAATATTTCGCCCGCGTCCGCGAAATCGCCGTCGCGGTTCCAGTCGATCCATAACCGCCAAAATTCGGTTTGGGCTGCGCCCACAAAACCGGGCGTGAGGCTCACCGCGACGGTCGCGCCATGCACGAGGTTGGTGCTCAAATTGATGAAATTGCCGAAGCCGCTATTGTTGCCCGACGTGTTCGTGAGGCTGCCGACGGTGATGGATTGAATGAACTCTGCCGTGCTGTTGAGCGAAAAAGAGCTGCAATAATTGGTCGGCGCGGGCGGCGGCGCACCGCAACCAATGGTCGAAAAAGCAATTTCCGCCGAAAAACCGCTCGTCGCGCCGGCCGCGCAAACGGTCTTTATTTTCCATAAATAAGGTATGCAAGTGGTCAAGTTTTGGAGCGGGTACGTCGTCGCCGTGATGCCCGAAACGGTCGTCCAATTGCTTGCCGAGGCCAATTTCCATTGTATTTCATAGGAAATTGCGCCAGCAGCGGCTGCCCAATTGAGCGTCGCGCCCGTCGGGGTGATTGCCGAGGTGGTCAAATTTGTCGGCGTTGGGCAACTGCAACCGATGGTCGAAAACGTCGCCGAGGCCGTCCAAATGCTTGTCCCGATCGTGCAGACAGACTGGACCTGCCATTCATAATTTGAACAAACCGTCAGCCCGGAAATGCTCGCCGAGGCCGTCGCCGAACTGGTCGAAACCCACGACGAATTGCCGACAACGCGGTATCGGACATTATAACCTGTGGCCGCGCTGACCGGGTTCCATGCCAAATTGGCTGAATTTGAAGTGATATTTGACGAAACCAAATTGCCCGTCGTCGTGCAAGAAGGGGGCGGCGGCGGCGGCGGCGCGGCGCACCCATAGTTCGCGGCGATATAATTTGTCGGGTCGTCGGCGGGCAGTTTTAGGATCAGTTCGTCCAAAACCGGCCCCAACTGGAAGCGGAACGAGACGGAATTCCCGCCATTTACCGAGTTGAACTTTGTCTGCACGGCGGATTTTACGACCGCAAAATTGACCGCCGGATAGAGCGGCCCTATCGAGTCGATGTACTCGTTCACGTTCGCCCAAGTGACTTGCGGGTCGTAAAAATTGTCGAAATAATTGTACGGCTGCCCCGTCGCGGGGTTCGTGGCGGTCAAATTCGAGGGCAGTTGCGCGGCCTGATTATTTAACAAAAGCGTGTAATTGGTCAGCGCGTTTTGGTAGTCGTAACCATAACTGTTGGACAAAAAATAGGGCGAAATATTGGCCGACGCGATGGCATTTGGGCGGTCAAAATGCAAAACCGTGTCGAGCGCGTGGTACCAAAGGCCGCGGTTGTAGGCGACGGCAATCAGCTTCCGGGCGGCATTTGGGTCGGCGGCCTGGTTGAAAAATTCGACCGGCTGCCAGCCCTTTGAGACCGCCCACCATTTCACCGCAAAAATATCGTAACAGGCTTTTGCGATGGAGGCCGTTTGGTAATGTTTCCCGGCGACCAAATTTATGTGCTGCCCAGTCGGAAAACGCTGCGGAAAAAGTCCGATCAGTTCGTTGTAGGCCGAATTGTTCTCGATCTGAAAACAACCATCGCCGACCGATGCGGGCTGATAAGAATACGGAAAATTCGAGCCCGGCGGCGCGGCCACGATGTTTTGGTCGCAGCCGCAAAACGATTCCTTCCCGGCGGTCGCGTGGTAAAAATTGGCCGGTATCTTGTCCGTCCCCAGCACCGAGCGGAACAGGTGCGCCGCATGGACATCGGCCATCGCCCACGAGACCCGGTTTTGCGGGATATGGGCATCGACGCTCGTCCCCCAAACTGGCCAAAGGCGGCCCTGCCCAAGTTTTATTTCCCCGATCGGGGCATAATTTGCTGGCGCGAAATAATAGGACGGCGCCGCTTGGCAATTGCCCGAACAGCCCGTCGTCGAAAAGTCGAATTGGTGTGAAAACGCGCCCGCCGCGCCCGCGCAATTTGTTTTTACCCGGAAAAAATAGCCCGTGCAAGTTGCCAGCCCCGTCAAATTATGGCTGTTCGACGGCACGGCGGCGACGGTCGCCCAAGCGGTCGCGGTCGCCAGCTTCCATTGTATTTCGTATGAAATTGCGCCCGGCACCGCTGCCCAACCGAGCGTCGCGGACGTGCCGGAAATTGGGCTCGCGACCAAAGCGGTCGGCACGCCGCAGCCCGTGCAACCGATGGTCGAAAGGGCTTTTTCGGCAGAAAATGCGCTCGCGCCGCCCGTGCAAACGGTCTTTATTTTCCATGAATAATTGGTGCAAGCGGTCAAATTTTGGAGTGAAAACGAATTGCCCGTCAGGCCGGAAATGGTCGTCCAAGTGGTCGAAACGGTCGTTTTCCATTGGATTTCATAGGAAATTGCACCCGAAACGGCTGTCCAGCCGAGCGTCGCGCCAGTCGCGGTGACCGCGGAATTGGCCAGGTTTGTCGGCAGCGCGCAGGTTGTGTTGCAGCCGAGCGTCGTAAAATTGATCGTCGCGGAAAACGCGCTTTTTTTCGTGCCGCAAATGGAGCGGACCTTCCAATTATAGGTCTTTCCGCAGGCCAAATTTTGCAATAAAAAAGGGCTCGATGGGATGTTCGCGACGGTGGCCCAATTGGTGGCCGTCGCAAGTTTGTATTGAAGTTGATAGCTCGTCGCGCCCGTGTTCGACCATGTCAAATTGGCCGAACTTGCACCAATGTTCGCGGTCGCGGGGTTGGCCGGGACGGTGCATGGGCAAGCGACGGTCGTGGCCGAAATTTTGTCCGAATACGCACTTTCGATGCCGTTGCAGACCGATTTTACCTTAAAAAGATAGGTCGCGCCGCAAATTAGCCCGGTCAAATTATGGGAATTGGTGGGCAAATTTGGAACCGCCACATAGTCCGGCGCGGTCGAAATTTTCCATTGCAAAGTGTAGGAAATCGCGCCCGGCACACTTCCCCAATTGACCAAAATAGCGGTCGCTGCCGGGGTCGCGGCCAAGCCAGCCGGCACGTCGCAGGGGCAGGTTGCGGTCGAAAAATTGGCCGCCGCCGAAAAACTGCCCGACTCGGTTTCGCAGTTGGATTTGACCCGAAATTGATAAGTGTTCCCGCAGGCCAGGCCGGTCAGTTCGTGGCTGTTGGAGGTCATGTCCGGCTCGGTTGTCCAGTTTGTCGCGCCCAAGGTCCGCCATTGCAGGGAATAGGTCGTGGCCTCCGAAACTTTGTCCCAAAAAAGCAGGGCCGAGTTCAGGCCGATGTCGGTCGCGCCCAAATTTGCGGGCGTTGGGCAGGTCGCTGGCGGGGCTTCTTCGCAAAAAACGGTGTTCAAAGTGTCCAACAGCGGCGTCCCCGCGATCACGCCAGAGCCGGGATAGGTTTCGATATAATCGCCGGTGATTTCCCAAATGATGGTCCCGGCAAGATTTTGGGTTTTTATGTAATTGGCCTTGTTTGCTATCGAGTTTTTGTTGTCATACGAAAGAAAAGTGTTCAATCCATTGATGCCGAGCAAATAAGGTACTTGCGCCGTCACGTCGTATTGCTCCGAAAAAAGCGGCAGTTTCGGCAGGACGTTATAATATAGAGGCGTGCCGAGGTCGTCGGGGAAGGTCACGTTGTCCACGTTTGCGGTCTGCGGGCCGTGCAAAATGGGGGCGCCCACGGTTTTTATCGAGCGGCCATAAAAGGCGAGGCCCGCGTTGATCTTCGCGGCCGGAACGCCATAAAAACCCGTCAGTTTCGTGATCGCCGAGTTGATGTTGAACGTCGGTTCGCCCTGCGCGGGGGCAAAAAGCGGCGCATTGTGGTTGGTGATCGGGTCCCACGAGCCGAAAAAATCGTAGCTCATCAGGTTCACAAAATCCAGCTCGGCCATCACCTGCGGCCATTGGATGAAGCTCATATTGGTCTCCGACGCGCCCGCGCAGGCCGTCAAAAACATGGTTTTGCCGTGCGCCGTGCCAAAAACCGTGAGCGAATCGCGGATTTGCGCCAGCAAGAGCGTGAAATTGATGGAGTCCGCCGGGCCGCCACCATGTTCGGCAAAGCCCGGATATTCCCAATCGATGTCGATGCCGTCGAAATCGTATTGCCCGCAGAGCAAATTGCAGCCGTGCGCAAACGTGGCGCGTTTTGCCGCCGAGGCCGCGATCTGCGGAAAATTGTCGGAGAGCGTCCAGCCGCCGATGCTCGCCAAAACTTTGGTCCCGACCAAGTGCGCGCGCGATGGGATGCTCGTGTTCGGGAAATAACTGGGCGGGCTGGTCTGCCAATTTATCTCGCCGAGCAGCAGGTTTTCGTCGGCCCAGGTGTCGGTCGAACTGATCGCCCCGGTCGTCTCCGGTTTGAAAAAGGAATAGTTGAGGATGGTGTATTTTTCGTAAAAAATGGACATCGGATCGACCAGTTTGGCGCGGTCGTACCATTGCCAATTGGGGTAATAACCGATGACCTCGCGGCAGGTTTGGCCGAAAACCTGGCCGATAGTGGTGGTCAAAAATAGGGCAAAGAGCAGGCGTTTAAGAAGCGACATAGATTGTAACTTATTGAAAATGAGCGTGTTGGATAAAAAAAAGGACGGCACTTGACGGTCGGGCCGTCAAATTTGGGGAAGGTGCGCGAAAATAGTGTTGTGAAATTGTGGGGCGAAAATAGTTTTTCGCCCGTACCGGCGGCTTCAGCCGCTGATTATTGGTGAAAAATACTTTGAAAATTCGGCGGCCAAAGCCGCCGGTACACACCAACTTCGCCCCCATGCGCCGACTTTTCGACTGGGTTCGCCCGTACAGACCGTTGATCTGGCTCGCCGTCGCGAGCAATGTTTTGATGTCCATTTTTCAGGTGGCGAGCATCCCGTTTTTGCAGCTTTTTTTGCAGATCTTGTTCGACAAAAACGGCGAGAACGCGGCCCCAAAACTGGGCGGCCCCGGCCAAATGGCGCGTTTCGAGGCCATGATGGGCGGTTGGTACGAACATATTTTGGGCAGTTTTGGGCGCGAAAAGGCGCTTTTGGTAGTCTGTGGCATCATCGTCCTCCTTTTTTTGGGAAAAAACGGGTTCCGTTACCTCTCGCTTTTTTGGATCGGCCCGGCGCGTTTTGGGATCATGCGCGACATCCGGCGGCGTTTGATGGACAAGATCTTGCAACTGCCGCTCGGTTTTTTCACCGAAAACCGCAAGGGCGACCTGATGAGCCGCGTCACGGGCGACGTGATGGAGGTCGAATGGAGCATCCTCAACGTCATCGAGGCCCTCGCCCGCGAGCCGATCGCGATCGTCGGCAGCCTCGTTTTCATGTTCTTTATTTCCCCAAGTTTGACGCTGATCGTCCTCGTTTTGATGGTCGTCGCGGGCGCGGCGATCGGCGGCCTCGGCAACCGGCTGCGGCGGCAATCGGGCGAGGCCCAAACACGGCTCGGCGGCATCGCCTCCAATCTTGAAGAGACGCTCGGCGGCCTCCGCATCATCAAAGGGTTCAATGCCGAGGGCTTCCAATTGGCCCGTTTTTCGGTTGAAAATGACGCTTATCGGGACATTTTGATAAAGATCCACCGCCGAAAGGACCTCGCCGCGCCGATGTCGGAATTTTTGGGCATCGGTATTTTCACCGTTTTATTGGTCATCGGGTCGCGCCATGTTTTTTCCGGGGAAATTTCCGCCGAGACTTTCATCACCTTTTTGTACGCCTTTTTCTCGGTCATCGACCCGGCGAAAAACCTCTCGACGGCCAGTTTTATCATCCGAAAGGGACGCGCCGCCCTCGACCGGGTGGACGCGATATTGGCGACCGAAAACACCGTGCCGGAGCGCGACAACCCGTTGGTCATCAATGCTTTCCATGAAAAAATCGAGTACAAGAACGTCTCGTTCAGCTACCCGGGCACCGAGCGGACGGCGTTGAAAAACATCGATTTGACGATAGAAAAAGGGAAAATAATCGCCCTCGTCGGCGCGAGCGGCGCGGGGAAAAGCACATTGGCCGACCTCCTCCCGCGATTTTACGACCCGACCGATGGGGCCGTTTTGATCGACGGCACCGACCTCCGCGACCTTTCGACGGCCAGCCTCCGGGGCCTCATGGGCATCGTCACGCAGGACGCGATCTTGTTCAACGACACTGTTTTCAACAATATCGCATTCGGCAGCGATGCCGCGCCGAATGCCGTCGAAGCCGCCGCCCGCGCCGCAAATGCCCATGAATTCATCGAAAAAATGGACGGCGGCTATCAATCCAACATCGGGGACCGGGGCGGGAAACTTTCCGGCGGGCAACGGCAACGGCTCACGATCGCCCGCGCCATTTTGAAGAACCCGCCCATTTTGATCCTCGACGAGGCCACTTCCGCGCTCGATTCGGAATCCGAAAAACTGGTCCAGGAAGCCCTCGCACGGCTCATGTCCGGGCGGACGAGCATCGTGATTGCCCATCGGCTCTCGACCATTTTGCACGCCGACGAGATCGTGGTCGTGGAAGATGGGCGCATTTTGGAGCGCGGCGGCCATGCTTTTTTGATGGAAAAGGGCGGGGCATATCGGCGGCTGGTGGAGTTGCAGGGTTTTTGATAAATTCGTAACTGTTTAGGTCGGGGCTGTACCGGACGGCTTTAGCCGCCGTATTGTGTTAAAAATAGCCGGATTGGTTATAAA
>JANOQP010000029.1:0-3684 GCA_031414895.1 Saprospirales bacterium | reverse complement strand
TTGTTTATTTGGCGATAAATCTCCAAAGAAGTGCAAAATCGGCGGCTAAAGCCGACCGGTACAGGCTCGTCCTAAACAGTTACAAAAATTTGAAAAATCGGAGATGGCCCAAAATCAGATATCGTATCTCGTAAATCGTATCTCGTAAATCAAAAAAATCGATAGCGCGACGGAATCGACCGGCTCTGCGAAAGCCCAATTTAAAACAGCCGATAGATCTCCCTAATCTCCGCCAAAATCGTCGGGAAATCGATTTTCAGGTCGATCAATTTGCCAGTTTGGACATCAAAAACCCAGCCGTGGACCAGCAGGCCCCGCTCTTTGTGCGCCTCTTGCACGGCGGCGGTCTTGATCAAATTGATGCATTGCTCCTGCACGTTCAGCTCGATGAGGCGGTTGTAGCGGTCGTTGCCCTCGGGCAGCGCGTCGAGTTCCACACGGTGAAGCCGATAAACGTCCCGGATATTGCGCAGCCACGGGTTGAGGATGCCCATATCTGCAGATTGCATGGCCGCTTTCACGCCGCCGCAGTAATAATGGCCGCAAACGACAACGTGTTTCACCTTCAAATGGCGGACGGAATAGTTGAGCACCGACATCACATTGAGGTCGATACTGATGACCATGTTGGCGATGTTGCGATGGACGAACACCTCGCCCGGCTGCACGCCCATGAGGTCCTCGGCGGTCACGCGGCTGTCGGAGCAACCGATATACAGGAACTCCGGGTTTTGGCCCTTGGCCAGGTTTTCAAAATACCGGGCATCGAGCGCGAGCTTGTCGGCGACCCATTTTTCGTTGTTGACAAAAACTTGGGAGAGGTCGGTCATTTTCCAGTGGAATTTTTTTGGTGAACAATTGGGGCAAAAGTCAAAAGGAAAAGCCCAAAAATGCGCCGGACGGGGCATCATTTTTTCAGAAAAAAAGGGGCCGCCGCAAAAAAAAACCTTGGGCCGATCGGCGCGGTTTTGATGTTTTCCTGTTGACTTTTGCCCGAAAAAATTGCCCAAATATGCACGCAGGAAAACGATACAGCCTCAAAGAGTTCATCCTCTGGACCCGCCGCGACATCTACAAACTGGCCGTTTGCGCGACCGTCCCGACGGTTTTGTACCAAGTTTTGGGCTGGCATTTTTTGTCGATCACTTGGGTGCCGATTGCGCTGATGGGCACCGCCGTTTCGTTCATCGTCGGCCTGAAAAACAACGCGAGCTACGGGCGGCTTTGGGAAGCGCGGACAATCTATGGCGGCATCATCAATTCGAGCCGCGCGTTCGGCGCGATGGTGCGCGATTTTTCGGCCCCAGAAATGCGCGGCGAGGTGCGGACGGTTTTTTACCGCCATTTTGCGTGGCTCACGGCCCTGCGCTTCCAGCTCCGCGAACCGCGCATCTGGGAAAACATGGACAGCCCGGCCAATGTCGAATACCGCCAATTTTACCCGACCCCCGAGCGGGACACAAAACTGGACGACGAGCTCCAAAAATACCTTTCGCCCGACGAGCTGGCCCATGTTTTGACGAAAAAAAACCGCGCCATGCAGCTCATGGCGATGCAATCGGCGCACCTCAACCGGCTGGCAAAATCGGGGCATTTCACCGAGTTCGAGGCATCGCAACTGCAGCGGGCGATCGGTGATTTTTACGACCATCAGGGCCGGGCGGAGCGGATCAAAAACTTTCCGTACCCGCGCAATTTTTCAACGATTGCAACCATTTTGCTCGATATTTTCATCATTTTGGTGCCTTATGGCCTCCTCAACGAGTTTCAAAAACTCGGCATCGGGACCGCCCTCGAAGGCTGGACGATCTGGTTCAACATCCCTTTCGCGCTCCTCCTGACATGGGCCTTCCGCTGCCTCGACCTCGTCGGCGAAAGCTCCGTCAACCCGTTCGAGGGCAGCGCGAACGACGTGCCGATCAGCAATATTTCGCGCACCATCGAGATCGACCTCCGCGATATGCTCGACGAAAAAGACCTGCCCGCGCCGATCGTGGCGGTGAACAGTATTTTGATGTGATTGGGGGAAATCCAGTTCAACCCATCCCCGCCACCGCCCCGATTTTTTCCAAAACATGTGCCAGCCGCGACCGGTCGGCATAAGCGAGGTGCACGCCCACCCATTCTTCCCGGTACCGGCTTTGAAAAATGGCCGAGCAATTTTTTTTCAGGAACAACTTGAGCGCGGCGTCCGGTTCGCCCATGATCTCTTCCGCAAAATCGAGCCGGTTGTTGGTCAGATAAATGATGTCCTCAAAATCGTGGCTCGTGCGCGGGTCGCCGTTGCCACGACCGATGAACGCGCTGAATTTAGTGGCCAATAAATAGGCAAAAGGCAGGACTTGAATGGAAAGGCCGCTCCCGATCTCGACCGTTTCGAGCCGCGAAAAGGCGGGCTTGAACCACGGGTTTGCAGGCCCAAAATGGTCGTCGGACGAACCCATAATGTCCACCGTAAAATCCCCGAAACGATAGCGACAGGCTATTTTCGACGACGGGTCGGGCGAAAAACCGAGCGCGGCAAGCCTTTCCTGCAAAACCGCCCATTCGGAAAAACTGGCCAGTTCGACCACCAAATCGATGTCCATCGTTGGCCTCGGCGCAGCGGCTTTTGGGTCATTGGCGTAAAAATCGAGCACCGCACCGCCCACAAAAGCCATGCGGGGCAAGAGTTCGCCCAGTCCGAAAGCGACCGACTGGATCGAAAAAAGGTTAATTGAACGCTGGTTCATCGGCAAAGAGCATCCTTTTTTTGAGTTCCTCGATGGCGAGGCTCCGTTCGCGGGCCCGCCCAAAACGTAGGGCATCGGCCAGCGCGAAAAGCTCGTGCAGGGCCGGGTCGGAGAGTGCGGCGGCGGGCAGGTTTGCGTAGAGCGGTTCGATGGAATGCCCCCGGAAATCGCCCAAATTTGATGGCCAAACATATATTTCATCGGAACGGATGCCCGCCCGCAGCGGCATCGCGCTCACCGAGGTCGGCACGCCGATCGCGACCGGGCCGGGATGCACGGGGAAAACATATTTCAGCCCAAACTGCAAAAATTCGAGCAAAGCCCGCCGGAAGACCAGTTTTTGGGAATGGTCGATCAGTCCGGCGCGTTCGCTCCGGCGCAGCGATTCGACCACTTCGGAGGGCGATATTTTCAGCGCGGCAGCGAGGTCTTTTTTTAGCCAAGGCATATCGCCGAGGGCGATGATCTTCAGCAAAATGGCAATGTCTTGTGGGCGCATTTTTTGAAAATTTCAATTCGCAATTTGCGAATTGTTTTGCAAAAATAGAAAAAAAATGCGATCACCCGATCACCGGCGCCCTTTTCACCACCTTTCCCCGGTCAAAAACAAACCGATAGGTTGTGTAGAGCCGCTCTTTTTTGGTGTTCAAAAGCCCCATCAGCCGCATCATTTTTGGGTTGAAATCGCCGACCCATGCGATCTCGAGGGTGTCATATTTTCGTTGCGGGATGATCCGACGGGCACTCGTGATCATCAATAAATTGCCGATGCCATGGTGCTGAAACTCCGGCACGATGCCAAAAACGAGGGCGTAAATCCGTCGGCAGCCGCCGAACGTGAGCCAGATTTTCAACCGTATTTTCTGCAAAAGGCCGAGCCGCCCGTCGTGGGTGTTTTTAAAAAAAAAGTTTAGGTGGCCGAGCCACAAAAATATGCAGAAAGGCAGTTAGC